>JASFGF010000321.1:0-3962 GCA_050123915.1 Desulfobacterales bacterium
TCATGAATGAACTTTTGATCGATCTTGAAGGATTTCGCATCCCGCCCAATGAAATTCCGGATATCCTCATCCAGCATTTGTTGATGCTGAAAGTTTCCATGGATGCCATGAAAGATGCCGGGCTCCCCTTAAGACAGGAGCGGCCCCGCATGGGCGCCCTCATCGGCATCGACTTCGACTTTGAAGCCACGGATTTTCACCTCCGGTGGAACCTTATCAACCAGGTTCGAGAATGGCAAAAACAAGGCCGCTTGAATTTAGACACCGCTAACACGGAAGATACCGGCCAATATCTGGCATCGTTGCAGGATGCCTTTCGTCCGCCGCTCACAAACACACGAACCCTTGGGGCGCTTGGCGGCATCATCGCCAGCAGGATCGCCAGAGAATTTCGATTCGGAGGACCGAGCTACGTGGTGTCCAATGACGCAGCCTCAGGGCTTAAAGCCCTTGAAATCGGCGTGCGATCTTTACAGCAATATGAAATTGATTCGGTTCTCGTGGGGGCTGTGGATCTTTTTGGCGATGTCCGCAGTGTTGTTGTATCGAACCAAATACGCCCCTTTACCCAAAAGCATGACATCCGCCCTTTTGATGCATCGACTGATGGAACGCTTCCCGGTGAAGGCGCGGCCGCCGTTGTGCTCAAAAGGCTGGACCAGGCCATAACAGACGGTGACAAAATCTATTGTGTCATCAAGGGCATGGGAAAGGCCGGCGGAAGCAAGACAAAAAACGATTCGCCGTCAAAGGACACTGTTGTTCTATCTCTGAAGCGATCCTTTCAGGATGCCGGGATATCTACGTCTACCATCAGTTTTGTGGAAACCCACGGCAGCGGCAACCCCATTGAAGACCAAATAGAATCAGAAGCGTTGATAGAGGTGTTTAACGGGCAACAACCCTTCTGTGCCGTAGGATCCGTAAAGCCGAACATCGGACACGCCGGGGCGGCCGCGGGTCTGGCATCTATCGTCAAAACCGGTCTATGTTTGTACCAGGAAATCATTCCGCCGTTGACAAATTTTGCATCCCCCTTGTCTTCTCTCTGGCAAAACAGTCCGTTTTACATGCCCGCCTTTCCCCAATACTGGTCAAGGGACAGAAAAGACGGTCCGCGCAGGGCATGTATCGGTTCCATGACGTTAGACGGCAACTGCATGCATGCCATCCTCGAAGGCTTTGAACACAACGCCCTTGACCAGGGTTCTGAAAAGATCATTCTGGAAAGAAAACGCCCCTTAGGGTTTATGAAACCAGGGCTTTTTGTGGTTGAAGGCAGCACCGAGAATGAACTTACAGAAGGTCTTTCTGCGCTCAAACGTCATGTGACACATTCACAGGATACAGCCGCCCGGTCAATGGAACCTTTGGCCCGATCCTGGTTTCGCAAAAACAGGTTGGTTCAAGACAAAAAAATGACGGTATCCATTGTTGCCGGAAACCCTGAGCAGCTTGAAACGTTTATCGATGATGCCAAAAAGGCAATTACCACTCAAACCCCGAAACATCTGAACGGTCAGGGCGGGGTGGGTTATTCTACTTCACCCCTGGGTGCAACCGGCGACATCGCATTCGTTTTTCCGGGCTCCGGAAATCACTATGTGGGAATGGGCAGGGGCATTGGCGTGCTGTGGCCGGAAATTCTTCGAAACATGGATGCCGACACCCTTCGGTTAAAGACCCAGCTCATTCCCGAATGTTATGTGCCCTGGAGAACCTCATGGGAAACCGGATGGGAAAAGGAGGCCCTTGAAAAAATCGTTTCAGATCCGTTGAATATGATATTCGGCCAGGTGGTTCACGGCTCAATGATGACCCGTCTTGTCAAACAATTCAAGATTAAGCCGGATGCGGTTCTCGGATACAGCCTGGGAGAATCCGCAGGACTTTTCGCCACGGGTGTATGGCCGGACCGCGGCCAAATGCTAAAACGCATGCTGAACACCGACCTGTTTCGCACCGAGCTGGCCGGTCCGTGCCATGGCGCCCGAAAGGCATGGAACATACCGGCTGATGAAGATATGAACTGGTGTGTCGCTGTTGTCAACCGACCGGCAGACAAAGTTCACAAGAAGATCGACAGACAGCCTTTTGTAAGGCTTCTTATCATCAACACCCCGGATCAATGCGTCATCGGCGGCAGAAAACCTCATGTCGAGGCCATCATTCAAGAATTGGGATGTGAGGCAATCTTTTTGGATGGTGTGGTCACGGTTCATTGTGACGCCGCAGCCCCTGTTGCCGAAGACTACAAGAATCTTCATTTATTTGAAACCACACCGCCTGAAGATATTCGATTTTACAGTTGTGCGTTGGGACGTGCGTACATACCGGATCGCGAGAAAGCGGCAAATTCAATTTTAGAACAAGCGCTATCAGGGTTCAATTTCACGACCTTGATCGAGCAGGCTTATGCCGACGGCGTCCGAATTTTTCTTGAAATGGGTCCGCATGCCTCCTGCACGGGAATGATCAAAACGATTCTTAAGGAAAAACCCCATCTGGCCCTTTCAGCGTGTTCCCGGGGTGAAGACGACTCTCTGACCATGCTAAAATTTTTGGGAACACTGGCAACCCATAGGATTCCCGTTAACCTTGATGCTCTCTACGGCACCCATGCATTTGCTCCGGCTGTTCATGAGGTCCACACCCGGAAACCCGAGCGCCTGATGAAACTGCCCGTGGGCCAAAAAATACTCTCTCCTTTTCTGCCGAAAACACCGGTCGAAAAGCAGAGATCGGAGGCTAAGCCTTCGGCTGTTGGAGGTTTAAGGTTGGAGGTTGGAGGCAAAGATTACAATCAACCTCCTCAAACCTCAAGCGAAGCGATCCTCCAACCTGACGCCGCCGGTTCGAAGGATTCCGGAATCCTGCGGAAAGGCGATAGTCAAAAATCAGAAGAGCACATCCAATACCGTAACATCATAAACACCCTGACCGAAACCACCCAGGCCACAGCCGATGCCCATCAGGCATTTCTGGAGTTTTCAGATACGCTCACCCGAAGTTTTGAAAAAACTTTTGACTCACAAACAAAGCTTCTCGAGACCCTGTTGGCAGATGACCATTCGCAAAATCAAGATGGTCTGGCAGGACCCACAAAAAAAATAACCACACCACATCCCATTGAACCGGCCTTTGACCGGGACATGTGCATGGAGTTCGCCGTGGGTTCTGTTGCAAAGGTGCTGGGTCCTGAGTTTGCCGTGGTGGACACCCACAACGTCAGGGTTCGCCTGCCGGATGAACCCCTGATGCTGGTGGACCGGATTCTATCCGTTCACGGCGAAAAAGGATCCATGGGCGCCGGTCGGGTGGTGACAGAGCATGATGTTCTTTTGGATGCCTGGTATCTCGACGGCGGCCGGGCGCCGGTATGCATCTCGGTTGAAGCCGGCCAGGCAGATCTTTTTCTATGTTCTTATCTGGGCATCGATCATGCGGTAAAAGGAAAGCGAAGCTACCGGCTTTTAGATGCCAAGGTCAAATTCCATCGGGGCCTTCCGCAACCAGGCGACGTGATTCGTTATGAGATCGAAATCGATCATTTTTCCCGTCAGGGAGACACCTATCTTTTCTTCTTCAGTTTCGAAGGGTATATCGGAGATTCTCACCTGATCAGTATGACCGACGGATGCGCAGGTTTCTTTACAGAAGAAGAGGTACGAAACTCAGGCGGAATCATTCTGACCGAAGAAGACACCCAGCGCCTGCCCGGCCGAAAACCCTCGAACTGGAAAGATCTGGTCCCCTTTAAAACGGAAAGTTATGATGATGCAGCCCTTAAATTCTTAAGACAGGGTGATCTTGCCCGATGCTTTGGGCCCGACTTTATGGGCATCCAACTCGCCGAATCGCTCCGGCTGCCGGGCGGCCGGATGAAACTGATCCACCGGATTCTGAAACTCGATCCCAAGGGCGGACGATACGGACTCGGCAAAATCAGGGCTGAAGCGGAC
>JASFGF010000322.1:0-3961 GCA_050123915.1 Desulfobacterales bacterium
CTTGCCCGTCTGGGTCACAAGATCATCCTTTGCTTAAAAGAAGGGCCGGTGTATACCAAGGTCGATTTCGAGGACGCCCACAGCGACGAAACCCTGAACAATCAACTCGAGAAAGCCTATTTTATCCGGGAAAGGAGTCTCGCAAAAAATGAACTCGTTGATATTCTTAGAAGCGACTATCATATTATCGTTATTTCAGACGGCACCCGGGAAAATATCAACCTGCTCCTGGCCTCCACGACCTTTGCCCGTCTTTTCAAAGAGGTCGATGGTGTTATTTCCAGGGGCCCCGACCAGAAGCGACGATTTTTTGGGAGTCACTTTCAGTTCACCCAGAACATTTTTAACATTTCGGCCGGAGCGGACGATACGGTCATGGTCAGCTTCAAATCGCGGCACCCGGCAGTCATCAAGTACACCTATAAAGATCTGGAAGAAAAAGCCAAGTCGATTATCGAACAGATGCACGCAGCCAAAAACAAAGGTATGACCGTCATGTTCTACAGCGGCATTATCGGGTCTATTCCCGGAAGACTCCAGACAGCCAAAAAGATCATGTCGGCCGTTGTCGATCACCTGAGACGGGAATATGCTATGACATTTATCATCAACCCTTCCGACTACTTTGAGGAGGGGATGGATGCGGATGATCTGATGTACATGTGGGAGATTGTCCAGCGGAGCGGACTCATCGATATCTGGCGGTTTCAGACCTACGAGGATATTGTTCAGGCCTTCAAGATGATGAAGAGCAAGGTCCCGCCGGAGTGGGTGGGCAAGGATGCCACGTTCAGTACCGGATGCACCAAGGAGATGAAGATCGCCATAGATGTCCAGAAAAAACACCCGGAGATGCAGATTACCGGACCGGCCAAAGAAAAATTTATGCGGCGCAGCGAATACGGCGTAGGGATGCTCTATGATCAGCGCTTGATTGACATCTGCCAAGGATAGTTAGTGCCCATCCATAAATGGCCTTTTTTGTCCTGTTCGGCGTTCTCCGCGGGTTTCCGGCTGCGGCCTTGATCAGAACAAAAATTGCTCATTTCTGAATTGGGCACCCATTGTGTTCGTTTTAGATTCATGGATGAACACTAGTTAATAGAACGATTTCAGACTTTTATTTACCGGCAATTTTTTTGATCTTTTCCAAGATGCGGCGTCCCAGCTCCTTAATCTCCGTTACGCCCAGCACGTATCCGGCTGACATAAGAATGACGACAAACACCAGGGCCGTCAACATTAAAACCGCGAGGCTTCCGCCAAGGGTGGTCGAATCAAACCCCGACAGGATGGTTTGCTTGAAAAATTCCAGAAACAGGCCTAAGGGGATACTCAACAGGATCGTTCGCAGATAAAATTGATACACCCTGAGACTATCCCTGTTTTCGCTCTTTTTGTTCCAAAGAACGTATAGCAGGGAAACTTGAAAAACGGCTGATAAAGAAATCGCCAGTGCAATACCTCCGGCTCCCATCTTCAGCATTCCGACCATGTAAACGGGAATGCTCAGCAAAACCGCCGCTGTTCCGTACAATGCAGGGAAGAGCGTGTTCTGTATGGCATAATATCCCCGGACCACAATTGTCTGTGCGGTAAAGGCAAACGCTCCGATCATCAAAAAAAGCAGCACCTGGGATGTTAAGGCTGTTGCAGCGGCATCGAATCGACCCCGTTGAAACAAGATGACGACCGTTTCCTGCCTGAGGGCGATAATCAGAACGGAAAACGGGACCACCAGCGCCAGATACCGCAGGGTATCATTGAGCAGACGGTTCATTTCATGTATTTTATTTTCAGCCGCCAGACGCGCCATAAACGGAAATGACGCCATACCCACTGCCTGGCCAAAGAAGCCCACGAGCATAAACATCGTCCTTAAGCCGTAATTTAGGCCGGCAATGCTGCCTCGCGGCAAGTACGATCCGAAAAATCGAAATAAAAATTCCGTTGAAAAGCTCATGGTCAAGCCGACCATTAAGGGAAGCGTCACCCTTAGATAGAGCCACAGATCCGGGTGCCTGAAATCAAAGTTTATTGTGAACCGCATCCCGATCTTTTTGGCTCCCCAGACCTGAACCATAAAATTTCCCAAAAAGGCCCCGCCCAAAACACCCCAGGAAAAACCTTCCATGCCGATTCGAGTCCCCAGCAGTAGTCCACCGCAAATAATTCCCAGATTATATATCAGAGGAGACAGAGCTGGAATGAGAAATTTCTCCTTGGCAAACTGAACAGCCATCAGCATGCCACCGGAAAAAAAGAAAAACTGGGCTGGTATGATAATCCTTGTCATTCTGACGGCGCGTTCGATGAGTACGGGATCATCAAGCCCCGGAGCGAGAATTCCGACGAACCCGCGGGCAAAAACACAGGCAATTAAAATCAAGAGCAGCAGTACACTGCCGAAGCCGGTGAGGATGAGTGAAAAAACCCGCCAGCCTTCCTCTTCCTTATTTTGTACCAGATAATGAGAAAAAATCGGGATAAATGTCACCGAAAGAAACCCGCTGGCAACGATATGATTTAAAATTTCGGGGATGATAAAGGCGACCTGATAGGCATCGACGCCTCCGCTGATTCCGCCGATATATGCAATGACCTGCTCCCGGATAAGGCCGGTAAGACGGCTTAAAAAAACCGAAGTCATCATGATCAGCGAAGCCATCCCGACTTTTTTATACATGGATGACATTGTCAGTTTTCGAAAGCTTTTACCAGCATGGGATCCAGTTCCAAAGCCTTGGAGAAGTATTTGATCTTTGTGTACGTTATGGTACTTTTGAGACCAAGGTTAAAGTAGTCCATTGTATTTTCGCCATGGACAGGAAGCGCGGACAGCATGAGCAATATCAGATAGCAGAGAACTTTTTTTTGCATGCGCTGACCTTGTTGTTGATGTTATTTTTGAATCATAGCATATTTCTTTTAATAATCGGAAAAATTTTGGTCTTCAATTTTTATATTTTCTTTCCTTGCTGAAAAAATGCATCCACCCTTTATTCTCCACGAATAATAAGGAAGACTCATTCATACAGATTTCTTGACATTCCTTCATTGCTAATGTATTTTGCTGAAATAATTAAAACTTTGGAGGCGGAAAATGAACAAACTGGAAATTGTTGAGACACTGAAAACAGAAGCAGGATTAACAAAAAACGAGGCTACGGAAGTTGTGACCCTGTTTTTCGATGAAATGGCAAATGCTCTGGCCAATGGCGACAGGGTCGAAATTCGGGGTCTCTGCTCATTTTATGTAAAAGAATACAAGGCGTATACCGGCCGGAACCCAAAAAGTGGAGAACAGGTCAAGATCAAACCGAAGAAGCTGCCATTTTTTAAATGCGGGAAAGAATTGAAAGAGAGGGTTGATAAATAGGGGCGCAAACAGTTGGCGTCGCTTTTCTTTCATTTTGCCGAAATTGATGAAAAAAGACGTTTCAATGAGCGCTCAAAGAAATCTCCGGCTGAGCAGCGGCCCGTCAATTTTGACCCTTATATCTGAATACCCAAAGAGATGCTGAGCTTGTAAAGAAATATCTGAGACTGAGATCAAAGTGGGTCTAACATGGAAAGTAATGATAATAAAATCGGTAGAAATGAAGTCCGTGCTTTCATTTTTGAAATCATCGATGATATGTCAGAAAAGGAAATGCGACAACTCTTAAAAGATTTGGAAAGATGGCAGAAATCCAAGGATGAGAAGAGAAAATATCCTCGAAGATCGACTCTCATGGAAATTACTTATTCATCAGATCAAAGGCGTATTTTTGAAGATTTTATTAGAAATGTAAGTGCCGGTGGTCTATTTATTGAAACAAACTTGGTAACAGAACTTGGTCAAAAATTAACAATGACTTTTTCTCACCCGGACTCCGGTGATCCTATCAAGGTGTTAGGAAAAGTTATAAGATCCGATTCAGAGGGAATCGGTGTAAAATTCGATAAGATTTTAAGCATT
>JASFGF010000323.1:0-3957 GCA_050123915.1 Desulfobacterales bacterium
TAAAGCGGGTGCTGTTTGAGTGGCTTAGGGATTGTTAGAAAGAACAGGCGCATAGCTAAAATTCCTTCTTTAAAAGAAATTACAGGTTGTACAGTGAACTCATTGTTTTTACAAAGATTGATTCATGTTCTTTATTTACGAGCCCTTTGCCACGAGTTCACGCGTTTTAAAAAAAAATTATCCATGGAGCGACGATTTGGAAAAACTTTCCGATCCCTTGCTTAATTAGCATTTCACGTTAGTTTCGAGGATGGACAATTCTTAGAAAAAATGTTACTTGCCTGATTTGAATACCGAATTTCTGTTTAGAAAAATATGGAAAATAACGACGAAAAGACGAAATGAATATTCTTTTTCATGTTTTTGGACTTTCGTGATTTCGTGATAGGATTTTTTGAATTAATTAAAGGGAAACTATATGAAAAACAAATTGATCTGTTTTGATGTGTCCACAAAATCGAATACGATAATCTTTCTGTTATTTTTTGTGCTTTTATTTGCCGGTTGCGGCATGCAAAAGGAATTTGAATTTTCGGGGAAAACCATGGGCACGACGTATCATATTACAGTTGTTGCAGGATACTTCGAAAATACAAAAATGCTGAAAGATGAAATTGATATGCGCCTTGACGAGATTAACAAAAGCATGTCCACTTTCATAAAGGATAGTGAAATCAGCCGTTTCAACGCCTATCAAACCGTTGGCAAAAAATTTCCCATCTCGGATGATTTTTACAATGTCATGACTGTTGCAAAGATGATCTATGAAGAGACCGACGGCGCATGGGACGGCACCGTCAAACCCCTTGTGGACCTTTGGGGATTCAGCAAGTCTGAAAACAGACATACGATTCCGGAAAAATCACAAATAGCCTCGCTTTTATCCGAAACCGGATTCAATAATATTGAGATATTCGCCGGTCACTATCTTGCTAAAAAAAATACGGCCATAACCCTGGATCTCGCTTCCATTGCAAAAGGTTATGGTGTTGATCAGGTGGCTGGGTTGATCCGTGCCAATGAAATACATAATTTCCTTGTGGAAATCGGAGGCGAGGTTTTTGCGGCAGGTCATCGTAAAGACGGCAAAAAGTGGAGAATCGGCATCAACAGACCCCAGAAAAATGCACCCAGTGATCAGGTCTATAAGGTTGTCGATTTACAAAACAAAGGTTTTGCAACCAGCGGTGACTATCGGAATTATTTCGAAGTCAATCAACACCGTTTTTCTCATGTCATAGACCCCAGGAATGGATACCCTGTGGATAACGGCGTGGTCAGCGTCTCGATTGTCGCAAACACCTGCACATTTGCAGACGGACTTGCAACTGCCGTTATGGTTCTCGGTCATAAAAAGGGGCTTGATCTGGTCGACCGGCTGGATAACACAGAATGTCTTATCGTCACCCAAAAAGAGGACGGCACCCTCATCGATCACTATTCAAAAGGCTTTAAGTTAGAAAATAGGAATTAGAATTTGGGTTTATCCTTGCTCCCCTTTCCTCTTTTCTGTTTCCTGTTTCCTATTTCTTTTTTTTCGTTTAAAAGGTCTCATAATCTTGTTGACATCCAATGTCATGTCTTGTAGTTTTTTTCGTTCAGGAATGTGTCTTTTTTGTTTTTTTAAGGGGTTACACCCTGCCAATCCATTACACATCACAAGAAAGGAAAGGTAACCAAAGTGGAAATTGTCGTATTGCTAAAACAGGTTCCGGCAACAGAGTCACTCATAGGGATTGCCGATGACGGCGTCTCCATAAAAACTGATGATATCAAGTGGGTCATCAACCCTTATGATGAATTCGCGGTTGAAGAGGCACTTCGAATAAAAGAAGCCCATGGAGGATCGGTGTCCATTCTTTCTGTGGGATCGGAAAAAACGGTTGAAGCCATAAGAACCGCCCTGGCAATGGGTGCAGACAAAGGGATCCTGATCAATGTTCCTGACAAAGATGTTTGCGATGGGCTAACAACCGCAAAAATTTTATCCGCGGCGCTCAAGGAAATCCCCTTTGAACTGATCATCGCCGGTCAGCGGGCGGTTGATGATGACAACTTCCAGGTTGGAGCGGCAACCGCCGAATTTTTGGATATCCCCCATATTTCCATGGTGATCAAACAGGAAATTATTGATGGTAAAATAACATGCCATCGAACCGTCGATGGTGGAACGGTTGTTCTGGAAACACCGCTGCCGGCCCTCTTTACAACTCAGCGCGGGATAAACGAGCCCCGTTATGCGTCTCTTCCGGGAATCATGAAGGCAAAAAAGAAACCCATTGACATGAAAACCATGACGGACATCGGGCTCGATCCTGAAACCGTTGGTAAGCCGTTAACAAAAATCGTCTCATTAAAATCGCCGCCTGAGCGAAAAGGTGGCATCATGATCGATGGAGACTCTGCACAGGAAAAAGCGGCTAAAATTGTCAAGATCTTACATGAAGAAGCGAAGGTCCTATAAAAAGGGGATAAAAAATTATGTCACAAAATGTCTTAGCAATAGCAGAACAAATTGAGGGTGTTTTTCGAAAAGTGACGTTCGAAGCATTAAGCGAAGGACGGCGTATCGCTGATCAGTCGGGTGGCGAACTTAACGCCCTTGTTTTGGGAGATAACATCGAAAACATTTCAAAAGAACTCGAGCAATTCGGGGCGGACAGGATCATCGTTGCAGAAAATTCCGCCCTTTCCGAATAT
Source organism: Desulfobacterales bacterium (assembly GCA_050123915.1). GTDB lineage: Bacteria > Desulfobacterota > Desulfobacteria > Desulfobacterales > UBA11574 > UBA11574. The sequence goes on from JASFGF010000323.1 coordinate 2,701, forward strand.
TTGCCTGATGCATACGGCAATGTTATCGCCGATGTCATCAACAAAGAAACACCGGAGGTCGTGATCCTGGGCGCATCCACCCAGGGAAAAGATATTGCAGCACGTCTGAGTGCACGCCTGAACGCACCGCTGGCCATGGATTGTGTTGCCATTCGTTTTGAAGACAATAACCTGATTGCAACCCGTTATATGTATGGCGGAAAAATTCTGGCAGATGTCGTGCTCAACGGAAAACCCCAAATCCTGGCCATTCGACCCAATGCCATGACCATCGCCAGTGCTGCCGGAACCGGAGCTGTTGAAAAATTTGAGGTCAATACCGGTAAAACTTCAGTGAAATTCATTGAAAAGCATCTGGATACCGGCAAAGTTGACCTGACCGAGGCAGATGCGGTCGTGTCCGGCGGAAGAGGAATGGGCGGCCCTGACTTTGCCGTCATAGAAGAACTGGCTCAGGTACTCGAAGGTGCTGTCGGCGCGTCGCGGTCGGCCGTAGATGAAGGCTGGCGAAGCTCCTCGGATCAGGTGGGGCAGACCGGAAAGGTCGTTTCTCCGAATCTTTACATCGCCTGCGGCATATCCGGCGCCATTCAACACCTTGCCGGAATGTCGTCCTCCAATGTCATTGTGGCCATCAACAAAGATTCGGAAGCCCCCATTTTTTCCAAAGCCGATTATGGCATACAAGGAGATCTTTTTGAGATCGTGCCGTTAATTACCGAAGAAGTCAGAAAATTAAAAGGTTGAATTCAAATTTAATTCCATACGGATTAATCTTTTATACAAAATTTTATGCCCATTAAAGGCTGCCGATACCTTCCGGGAGCCTTTAATTTTGGATCATCTCCCGATTAGTTGTAGTTAATTGAGGGGCCGGGGAGTTTACTCTTAAATCTTTGAATATAGCGGAATGGATGATCTTTTTTTAAATCGGATGCTGTCTGAGTGGCTTAGGGATCGTTAGAAAAACAGGCGCATACCGAAATCGTATCTTTAGAAGAATTTTAAAATAATGCAGAGAATCTATTGATATTTCAAAGATAGTTTCCTGTTTTTTCTTTACGATCCCTTGCCGCGAGTTCATGCGGTTTACAAAAAGATTATCCATGTAGCGGTTGTTTAGAAAAACTCCCCGATCCCTCAGTTAATTAGGGTAAAATAAGTGAGGCATCTCCAATTGAGGAGGTGTGATTCCAAAGGGTACAAGGGGTCAAGGGTTCAAGGGTTCGAGTGATCCTTCACAGAACTGGCGGATAA
>JASFGF010000324.1:0-3951 GCA_050123915.1 Desulfobacterales bacterium
CTCAACAATATTTTTAAAACCAATCTGCTTGAGGATATTTCTCACAATCCTTCTCATAGTGGCAAAATCATCGACGATGAGAACTTTCATATTTAAATCCATTGTTAAGCGTCTCCTTGTCTACTTAATGCTTTTAGTTATATTTTAAAACCGTTGGGGTCCTGTTTGCGTGCAACAAATTAAAATCAATGCTTAAAGTCTTTCCAATTCATGAGCATCTCTCGATCAATGTCTCCTATATACAATAATTACCTTTTTATAAAGGATATACGGCAAAATTTTCCTGCCAAAAGGTAATTTGTTCATATCTCAAAGAGCAACTATATGCAATTTAAGATCCATTTTTTCTTTTTCTAAGAATTCCCCGTTGTCTCTGGAATATTGAGGCGATAATCTTTTCCTGGTCATTCACACTGAGATCGAGAAACTTTATCCCAAGAGAGTACATAGTCTTGCCACATTCATCCACTTTTGTCGAACGAACAACTTCACCGAATATATCCATATAAACAAGCGGGATCTTTGAAAGATAAAATTTAGAATGAATGATCTGTCCGATTTCAACGGGTTTATCCGCCATGACATTCATACCCGATCCACTGATATTCATTGCTATTCCCTGCTCGAACAGCTCATCTATATTACGATCTTTTGCTAAAAGCTCTAAAATCAAATCCAGTTTTTCGTCTATTAAGACGAGATAATTGACCAATGAGGGATCAATTGCTGCATCCGCATCTATTTTTTGGTCAATGATATCGATAGGATGTTTTTCTTGAAAAAGAGGTAACGTCAACGCATTAGTCCCAACGAGGCCTTCATATTCATCTAAAGTTATTATTTTGAATTTAATCTTAAATGAAAAATTCCCTCTTACATAGGAACGTTTCTCAATATGAGGCATATTCGCCACCTTTGTTCTGACATTGACAAAATACTACGAAAAGATTTCAAAAAAATATGCAACTATCGTACCATATTTTATGAAGATCTAAGACCTCGGGCCTCAAGACTGGATATTGCTAAAAAGCCTTCAAATTGGTGAGCCGAAATGAATTTATTAAGGTAACATCGGAATTGTCGAATGCGTCAATATCTTGACGATTCATTTTGTTATGAAACAATCAAACAGTTCCAAGACGCTTTAACACATTATAATGAATCATTTTAAACAGATAATATCTGTAACGATTGATCCTGCATTTAGCGGAAATTTAATGGTACATATATTGCATATAATTGAGATAGGTAAAGATTACAACGACATCAAATGTTCTAAAAAGTAGACAATGAACTTGAGTTTAAACTGTCCATAAAAAATCGATTTTTTATGAATACATTATTAAATATTTTTCAAATATATGTCATGCGAAAGGCATCAGTATGAAAGAAAAAATACTGGTCATAAGCAATCAGGCAAAGGACGGAAATCTTTTTAAACAAATTCTTGGATCTAAAGGTTTTGATATTGTAACAAAACCTAATTTCGAAGGTATTGAAGACATCCTTTCGAACGACAATTTTGGAGCCATCCTTGCGGACTATGATCAGGTCGGAGATCTGGCATACAGTTGGATAAATTTTCTTCAGGAAAACGAGTCTCAATCTTGTGTCATCCTTTATGGAGAAAACAAAAAAGCAGAAAAGATTTCTGAGATTCTTCAATCAGGGGTTTATGGTTTTATTTCCAGATCCAATATTTCAAAGCGTCTTTATGAAACTATTTTGGGAGGAATTGAAAATCGTAAGGCATTTATTGAAATCCTGGGAATGATTAATACATTGAAGAACGTAAACAATAGCATCGAAAGGGAAAAAGAAGATCTCAGAAAAAAGAACCAGGAATTAAGCTTTATCAACCGGCTGACCACCGAAGTGGCATATGATCTGAACTGGAGCTTGATTCTCCCTAGAATCTTAAATGCCGGTTTTCTCGATGTTATGAATCCGGCCTTGCTGGGCATGTTTTACCGCATCGGCTCCAAATGGAATATGGCATTTCATCTATCTGAAAAAGAAATCAACAAAGAAATTATAGACAGATTAAAAAAAGATATGATCAATAATTTTTTTGCGATTTCAGGTGAAAAGGTTTCAATAAAGGATATGGACTTTCATCTGTATTCATCCGGCATTAAAATCTCGTCAGCCGACACCATCCCTTTTTCCAAACAGATTATTATGCCTTTGAGTCTTGCAGGGTCCGCCTTGGGTATGCTTGCCATTCTGCCAAAAAACAATGAAAAATTGAGCGACGGAAAAATGGAGTTGCTGACAACCTTATCGAACATTCTTGCAATGTCTTTAAAAAATGCCCAAGAGTACCAAAAACTTAAAGAAATGACTGTCAAAGATGGTCTTACCGGCATTTTAAACCGAAAAGGATTCCAGAACTTTATTCAAAAAGAATTCCACAGAGCTAAAAGGTATCACAGTCCTCTATCTCTTATTATGATCGATGTCGATAACTTTAAGAAGATAAATGATTCTCTCGGACATCAGGCCGGTGATTTTGTGCTTCAGCAACTTGCCGGATGTTTAAAACGTTCAATTCGACAGGCCGATATTGTGTTCAGATATGGTGGTGACGAGTTCGTCATCCTTCTTCCTGACACAGATATAGAACAGGCCAAAATGCTTTTGAAAAGAGTATTGTCCGATGTCAAGAAACATGCTTTTGAGTGGGAATCTAATCAAATAAATGTAAAAATAAGCTGTGGTATTTCGGCGACCGGCGAGCTCGAAAGCCATGAAGATGAAAAGGATTTAATCACAAAAGCTGACACGAGGCTTTACAGCACAAAACGTACGCAAGATCTCAAGTATTGCATGGCATAACATAAGTATCGATCAATCACACTGGAATTAATTTTTAATTTCTCCCTTGCTGTGAAGATCGAGAAAGACACCTACAATTTTTGGATCAAACTGACTACCTGCATTTTCTTTTATAATTTCAACTGCAACATTATCCGACATTCTATGTCTGTATGATCTATCCGTGGTGAGCGCATCATAAACATCCGCCACAGAAAGAATTCGAGCAAGGTAAGGGATGTCTTCCCCTTTAAGGCTGTCAGGATATCCCTTTCCGTCAAATCTTTCATGATGGTGTCTTATGATATCCTGTTCGTCTGTCCACATTCCCAGATGTCCGATAATATTGCTTCCAATGACCGGATGTTTTTTAATAATTTTATATTCATCATCCGTAAGTCGACCCGGTTTTAATAGAATGCTGTCCGGAATACCGATCTTTCCGATATCATGAAGATTACCTGAGATATCTAGTTTGGCGATTTCCTCCTGCGAACAACCGATTTTTAGGGCAATCGACATGGCATATCTTGACACACTTGCCGAATGCTGTTTCGTATAGGGATCTCTTGCCTCAATTGCTTCAACAAAGGCATAAAGGGTTGAAAATAGATTTTCGTAAATATTTTCATATAGTGCGAGGTTCTCTATAGAAAAAGATGCCTTCTCTATCAAAAAATTTAGATAATATATGTCTTTTTCACTAAAATATGTATCTTCATTGTTGATAATTGATACCAACATTCCAAATACCCTAGACCTAATTTTAAGCGGAATAGCGATGATGTTCCCGCCACTGTTTTTTTCATTTATAAAATAAGGGATGCCATCATCACCAATCTTTTTGGCCATCTCTTTATCTATATATACGGCGTCATCTCTCTTCTTGTTTTCATCTCTGAAAAAAGATGTAATGATTTCATAATCATTCATTCCCTGAGTAAAAAAGCAGAAATGTGCTTGATCGCAAGACGTAATTTTACCGGACAAATTGACCAATATTTTGAAAAGATCATGACTGTTTGATGCCTGATCCAGTTTCTGAAGAATAAGATTGACGGTCTCGACTTCTTTTATTTTTCCATACAGTTCCTTATTAATCTTAACAAGCTTCCGACTCTTTTCAGCCTCCTC
>JASFGF010000325.1:0-3913 GCA_050123915.1 Desulfobacterales bacterium
TAAATAACCGGGGTAACTTCCAGTCGCATGGGAGGGCCAAGGGGAATGGAACAGAACACCCGAGGGAAAAAGGAAGAAATTGACAAGGAATTTATTGAGAATCTGCTGAAGTCATATTCTGAAAGGTTGGTGAAAGCCAACGAAGAAATCGAAAGACTCAAACATGAAAATGCGATATTAAAAGAAAGAATCACTATACTGGTGGGCAAAAAACCATCTTAATAGAAATCTGGAAATGCTGGCGGCACATAAAAATACGAAGCCCTCGGGCGCTATGTGTATTTTTGAGACGGCAATTCGATTGCGAGATCTAATCAACACATTTAACAGACAAAATCAAAAGAAACATCCTTCCCATCGGCGTTCCCCTGGTAAAAAAGGCAGGAAGAAGCGACGGAACGATAATGCTTCGGCCGCATCCGAGGGTGCGGCATTGAGAGGGAAATGGGATCTTTCGCAGTTCAAGGTTCCGCCGGTCGAAGGCAAGACACGGTTTCACGATTTCGATCTTCCCAACCCGTTGCTTCGTGCCATCAGCGATCTTGGTTTTGAGTACTGTACGCCGATCCAGGCGAAAATCCTTCCCAGTAGTCTGTCCGGTAAGGATGCCAGCGGTCGGGCTCAGACCGGAACCGGGAAAACGGCCGCATTTTTGATCACCGTCATCACCCGGATGCTGAATAACCCCATTCAAAACCAAAGAAAACCCGGCACGCCCCGGGTTCTGATTTTGGCCCCCACCCGGGAGTTGGTTCTTCAAATTTCCGAGGAAGCCCGTCATCTCTGCAAGTACACGGATCTTCAAATCATTTCCGTGCTCGGTGGTATTGATTATAAAAAGCAGAGACAGCAGCTTTCCACCGGATCGGTGGATATTGTCGTTGCAACGCCCGGGAGGTTACTCGACTTTCAACGGCGTCGTGACATCATCCTGAAAAAGATCGAGGTGTTGATCATCGACGAGGCCGACCGAATGCTCGACATGGGCTTTATTCCCGATGTGCGAAAGATTATCTACAGCACCCCGGCAAAAGACAAGCGTCAGACGCTGCTCTTCAGCGCGACGCTGACCGGTGAAATCACCCGACTCGCCTCCCAGTGGACCCGAAACTCCGTGACCGTAGAAATCGAACCGGAACAGATCGCGGTGGAGACGGTGGAGCAGGTCATCTACATCGTGACGAGCATCGATAAATTTGCACTCCTGTACAACATCATCCATCGACAGAATCTCAAACGGGTCCTGATTTTCTGCAACAGGCGAGACGAAGTGAGAACGCTCGCAAAGATGTTGACCCGCCACGGCATCAATTGTTCGACGCTTTCGGGTGACATTCCCCAAAAAAAGCGGATTCGTCGTCTAGAGGCCTTCAAGAGCGGAACGATCCGAGTTTTGGTGGCAACGGATGTTGCCGGACGCGGTATCCACATCGAAGGCATGGGTCACGTCATTAATTTCATGTTGCCCCATGATCCGGAAAATTATGTCCACCGGATTGGGCGCACCGGCCGTGCAGGTGCCACCGGCACCTCTGTCAGTTTCGCCGATGAGAAGGACGCCTTCTACATTCCCGACATTGAGGCATTTATCGAACAAAAGCTGAGCTGTATCGAACCCGAGGAAGAATGGCTCACCATGCCCAAGCCGATCCCTGAATGGAAAAAACGCCAATCTCGACGCAGAAGGACATCCGTTCCCACCAAACAAAGAAAGTCGCCGGAATAGGTGTTTCATCCGGTGAAGGGGTTGTTCTGAAGCAACAGGCAAAGGCGCCCGGGATGTTTTCGGCAGGCTTAGTTTTGGATCTGCGGGACGATGGTGAAATATTGACATTTGATACTTTTATGCGTAAGGAAAACCATAAAATATTCACAATTCAAAACACGATAGCTTTTACATACCAAGAAGCAAAGCCATTGAATACGTACGAATAAAAGCACATTAACCCAATAATATTAATATTCACGTGAGAAAATGAAAATCGAATTCACACCCATCGGAATCATCCACTCTCCATTCATGGAACCAGAAGGCATGCCGATCCAGCCGGTGGGAGCTGTTGGCGTAAAGGGCACTGTTGAAGTGTTCGAGGATTTCCATTCGGGACTTGAGGATCTCGACGGCTTCTCACACATTATTCTGTTGTACCACTTTCATCGCAGCCATGGATTCGACCTTCGCGTTGTGCCTTTCATGGATAGCCGGAAGCGGGGTCTCTTTGCCACCCGTGCGCCCAAGCGTCCGAACCCCATCGGACTTTCCATCGTTCAGCTGGACAAGATCGAAGACGGCGTGCTTCACATTCAGTCCGTTGACATTCTCGACGGCACCCCGCTTCTGGACATCAAACCTTATGTTCCTGAATTCGATGCTCAAATGGAGGTCCGGACCGGATGGCTCGAGACGACCGGAAAGGGCGTCTTTGGTCGGAAATCGGATGATCGATTCAAATAGGACTTCGAACAAGCCATGTCGGCGATGTTGATGCTTTTCTTGATAAACCGAGAGGAGAGCGTTGTGTTGCGGGTTGATTCAGATGCGCTTATTTGATATATATGCGGCAATCCAAAAGCGATAAAGGAATGGCGCCATATTGACTTGAAAATAAACTTCGGGCAAGCCTCATTGGTAGAGGATAGTGAAATAAAATGAAAAAAATCTATGTAGACCATACCAATATAGCCGCTATAATCTGCCCCAAATGCGGACTTGAGAAAAAAATAGATGTGGCGAATTTCAAGGAAACTCATAAAAGGCTGAAGGCCAAATGCCGATGTGGCGAAATTTTTCGGTTTGCCTTGGAATATCGAAAAAATTACCGTAAGAAAGTCCGGCTCGCCGGTGAATACGTTGTTCAGGGGAAAGATGAACGGGGAGAAATCATCATCGAAGATATTTCAGCGAGCGGAATCCGATTTGCAAGTCTAAAACCACATTATATTTCCAGAAATGATACCGTTGAGTTGAAATTTACTTTAGACAATCAAAGGAGAACTCAAATCCAGGAACTCGTTAAAATCGTATGGATCATAGATCGCAATATCGGTGCGGAGTTTATCAACCCAAAATCACTTGAAAAGGATTTGGGATTTTATCTGAAAACATAATTTGACGTTTAGGAAATTCGGAGTATATGGAAATCTCGCCACCATCTTGAGAACCTCCATCTTTTTTTACCATCTCAGTCGTTTTTTCAGTTTTATCACTCTGTACAATTGCAACGAAACCCCATAAGCAGACGATACTCAGTAACAGCTCAAAATGTTACATAATTTGTCATATTTTGAAATATTACAATTTCGGGCTTCGGAAACTTGACTGTTCGAGTGTGGGTATTAAATTAAAAAATAGATATTTGCACAGGGTACTATGTGACAGAATCGGGACATCGTATGATCATTCATTCAGTCAAAAAATCAGGTATGATAATAAAGGCTTTTCTAACCTTAAGATCATAAATAAAGGAGCAAGATTATGGCAACAATTACCTTAAAAGGCACCCCCATTGAAACGATTGGCCATTTACCAAAAGTTGGTACAAAGGCCCCTAATTTTACACTGACCAAACGGGATCTTTCCGAGACAAGCCTCGACGATTTTGCGGGGAAACGCATGGTTTTAAATATTTTCCCGAGCATTGACACCCAGGTATGTGCAACGTCGGTTCGCAGATTTAACGTGGAAGCCAGCAAACTGGAAAACAGCGTTGTTCTTTGCATTTCCGCGGATCTGCCCTTTGCCCATGAAAGGTTTTGCGGGGCCGAGGGGATTGATGATGTGCTGTCCTTGTCGAGTTTTCGTTCTGAGGCTTTTGGAAAGGATTATGGGGTGAAAATAACGAGCGGCCCCCTGACCGGTCTGATGTCCAGGGCCATCGTTATTATCGATGAATCCGGAACGGTCATTTACACG
>JASFGF010000326.1:0-3911 GCA_050123915.1 Desulfobacterales bacterium
GCTTCAAAGGCATTTGTGTTTTCGGAAGATTTGTAAGAGGCAACGTTGAGTTGTTTTTGAACGTGAACACGGAAATATTCAACGGCTTTTCTTGAAATCTCATCGACATTTAATTGAAAACCGGCAGGGGTGTCCAAGAAAACAGCGGTAGGGGAATCCGGAAATCGGGCGAGCATTTTTTTGTGTACCTCCACCATTGTGGCGGTAAGCTCGCCGGAACCCATCAGAACGATTCTGCCTTTTACAGATGACATATTTTAAAAACCTTCACCATATGGCCATTTTTGTCCTGTTCAGCGTTCTCTCTCCGAGGCGTAGGCTCTACGAGCCGGAGGCCGCGGATTTCCGGCTGCGGCATACAGACGTACGCCTTCCTGTACCGCTTCGTGGGGACCGCAACCCCTTGTGCGGCCTTGCGACTTGGCAAGGCTTCGACGGCACAAGTGATCAGAACAAAAATTGTTCATTTCTGAATTGTAACACATATCCCGTCTTCATTGAAACCGAAATGATTGTCCGGTTCTATATGTCGCCATGGATGTTTTTAAATATAACGTAATCTCGCCTTTTCCATACACCGTCCATTGATGACGGTCGACTTGATTGATCATTCCTGTTTGTTCATCTATGCCGATGCAACGGATGTCTGAAATTTTATCGAAATATAGCGAATGCCATGAGTGGCCAAATGTATCGTGATGCGGAATCAATATGACGTCTTTTAGGACCCCAAACCCTTTCTTAATCTCTTTAACTGTGGGGTCAAAATACCACTCACATAAAACCATCGCACCCGCGCTGCTTCCTGCAAGCACAGATCCTTTTTCATACGTACGCAAAAGGGCATCCAGACATCGAGTTTCTTTTAAGGTGTTATCCAGATAACCGGGAAATCCTCCAAGAATATAAATTAGGTTTGCACGATCCAATTCGGCCGAGAGTTCGGGATCATTGGCTGATTCTTTATCTATAATCGGCAACGCTGAAATATTTCTTGCACCGAGTGTTCGAAACCATTCCAATGCAGTATTGCCGGCGCGTTCGCTATTGCCGTCCGGTGCTGCGGCTGTCGGTATAATAACAACTTTAGCGTTTTGTCCTCCGGCGAGTGCCAACGCTTTTCGATCCGGCTCTTCCATTTTACCTTGAAATTCGCGACCTCCCTCAAGCAGTAGAATTCCCATTAGTGACCTTAGCAATGTATATTTATTTGAGCCCTCGGGGAGATTTTCTTCTAAATCCTTGAGTATTAGCGGAATGAATGATCTTTTTTTAAAGCGGGTACTGTTTGGGTGGCTTAGGGATCGTTAGAAAGAACAGGCGCATGCCGAAATCACACCTTTAAAAGAAATCGCATATTGTGTGACAACCTCTTGATTTTTCAAAGATTGGTTCCTGTTCTTTCTTTACGAACCCTTGGCACGAGTTCACGCGGTTTAAAAAAAGATTATCCATGGAGCGACTTTTTTAGCAAAACTCCCCGACCCTTCATTTATTTATAATTGTTTCTTTTTCATCACCCTGTCACTTTTTGAAACGCTAAGTTTAAGACAGGGTTAATCCCCGTCATATTCCTGGTAAATAATATGTCCGCAGGATTTGCAATGCGACGCATTTTCGTCATGGTAGCGGAGACCGCATCCCGGACAAATGACTTCTTTTTTTGTGGCTATATGTAGCCATTCCTTGACAAGACGACTTACCTGCCAAGGTATGAGGATAATTCCTGAAAGTATCATCAGCACGGTGACCCATTTTCCGGCCTCGGACATGGGGGTTATATCTCCGAATCCTACTGTTGATAGGGTTACCACAGTGTAATAGAACGCATCGCCAAAAGTTTCAACGTGCGGGTTTATCGCGTTTTCGACATGGAAAAAGAGACCGGAAGATATGAAAAAAATCATGAGTATGGTTAAAAAGAGTTTGATTAAATTCAAAAACCGGAGTGTGATGGTGCCAAAGAAGAAGTCAGGATCTGCCGTGAACCGCAGGAATCTGAATATTCTCAATACCCGGATCATCCGGATCACCCTTAAAAATCCGAAGTTGGGTGTAATGCCGAACAGGGGAAGCACAAGCAGAGAGAGGGTCGGTACAATGGCGATAAAGTCAACGATGCTATAAGCATCAATGAGTTGCTTGAGTCTGTTTTTCGCACCGTAAAGTCGAGCAACGTATTCAATGATGAAAAAAGATACAATGATAATCTCTGTATTCCACATCAAATTTTTAACTGCTTCGGACACGGGATAGGTCTCAATGACAAAAATGGCGCAGATGACGAGATTCAGAAGTATGATGAAAATATCAATTGCCTTTCCCAATGGCGTCTTGCAGTCAATCAAATAAAACTGGATGGTTTCGCGGAAGGTACGGTATGCGGTGCTGTTTTCATTCTTTGGAGGATTAATGGTCATGGGTTTGGTCGGATTAAGTCAGTTTAAGTTGCAGCAATTCTCCCCTTCTCAAAATATATTAACAAATACAAAATGTTAGATGTCATAAGGAAGTCATTTATTTAACGATGCCAAACTCTCGGCATTATGGTTACCGGTTTGCCTTTTTGATCCCGAGCTGATCCAGAGCAATAATCCATTTACAGATGTTTGCCGATCCTTCCACCATGGTATAGGTTGGCGTATCCCGGTAAAAACGGGCCACCGGATATTCGGTGGAATAGCCGTATGCTCCCAGGATACGCATGGCATACCCCGCACATCGGGTGACAACTTCGCCTGCAAAATATTTTGCCTGTGCCACACCAAGACCGTTGTTCAGGTTTCCCTGATCTTTTTCCCAGGCTGCTTTGTAAACCAAAAAACGGGCTGCCTCGATTTCGGTGGACATTTGAGCGATCATGTCCTGGTTCATTTGAAACTCGCCGATGGGTTTACCGAACTGTTTGCGTTCGTTGCAATATTTTAAGGATATTTCCAAACATGCCTGAGCAACCCCAACGGCACCGGCGGCAGCTGAAAGGCGGGTTTGGTTAAGAGATCCGAAGAGAATCCTTGCACCATCTCCGGGTTTTCCAATGATATTCTCTTTGGGGACCTTTGTATTGGTTAAAAATATTTCGCCGGAGGGAGATGAATGGGACCCCATTTTTTCTAGCGCCGATGTTTTAATACCGTTAAAGTTCTTTGGTTCTATGACGAAGGCTGAAAGACCTTTGGAGCCTTTTTCCGGATTTGTATAAGCATAATAGATGATCACATCCGCAACGTTTGCATTGGAGATCCATGTTTTGGAACCGTTTAAGCACCAGTGGTCGTCTTTGTCTTCGGCGGTGGATGTCATGGCCATGACATCGGAACCGGCGTCGGGCTCTGTTATGGCAAATCCGCCCAGATATTCGGCGCGGACCAATTTGGAAATGTATTTTTGTTTTAAGGCGTCATCTCCGTATTCACAGATGGTAAACGCACTGCCGAGACACTGCATGTTGACCTGAACCCTCAGAGAACTGGAGGCTTTTGCGATTTCTTCGGTCACAATCATGGTTGCCAGCCAACCCATGTCTTCTCCCCCGTATTTTTCAGGAATGACCGTTCCGAAAAAGCCCAGTTCTCCCATGGGTTTGACGGCTTCTTTATAAGGGAAGTAATGGTTCGCATCCCACTCATCAGCATAAGGTGCAATTTTTTTGGCCGCAAATTCAGAAACTGCCTTTTTCAGCATCTGAAGTTCTTTAGATAGCGCAAAATCCATATGACGCCCTCCCGGTTAGAAACGATTGAAGATTTTTTTAGATAAACTTTAATGCCGTCATTCTTTCTTAAAAGCAGGGGTACTGATAAAACCGAGGTATGACATACCGATTGCCGCTGAGAGGATGGAACCTGTTAGGATCGCAATTCTGGCATAATCGAGAATTATAGGATCGGAAAATGAAAGCTCGGAAAGAA
>JASFGF010000327.1:0-3911 GCA_050123915.1 Desulfobacterales bacterium
ATTCGGCAATGACTGTGTTTTTTGTTTCAATTGTCTGAAAAAATGTCCGGAATACGCAATAAATGCCGATCTTTCTGAAATTTGGCAGCGAATAAAAGACAGAGCGGCGTTTTTCTCAGAACAACCTTTTACACAAGTTTTCTATTCATAATTTTATATCTTTCACAAAAAGGCTGCAAAAATGAAACCAAACGACAAAGATCTGTTTTTGGAAAAGTACCTTGAAAAATATGACAAATGGTTGAGCGCCGGGGAAATATCTTATGCCTCCAAGGTCGTTCCGGTGCGTGAGTCGCTTGAAGCAAAGCAGTGGGTCATGCCGAGCGAACAGGCCCTTGAAATACTTCGCAGCGCTGAAACAATCGCACTCAATGATTGTGTATGTCGGAGCCACTACAAACGGTGTGACCATCCGCTGGACGTCTGTTTTCTTATTGATGAGGTTGCCGTCAAAAGAGTTGAAAAACAAGCAGCACGGTATATCGATTTAGAAGAAGCAGAAGATGTATTGCGAAAAGCAAACAAAAGAGGCCTTGTACATTTGACGTTTTACATGCCCGGCAACAAAATATATGCGTTTTGCAGTTGCTGCGATTGCTGCTGTCATGATCTTCAACTGATGAGATTGTATCATCGAGCCGATATCATTGCCCACAGTGACTATGTTGCCGTAACCGACATGGCGGCATGTACGGCTTGCGGAGAATGTATCGACAGATGTCATTTTGGCGCCCGTATCTGGCAGGAAGAAAGGATGCATTATAATCCTGAATTGTGCTATGGTTGCGGGCTTTGTATAACCATATGTCCGGAAGAAGCGATAGTGCTTCAACAACAGACAAATTCTTCCTAATTTTTATTCCTCTGGTTTTTTTAAGAAAAGAGTGTTCTATTGGAGTTGCATTATGCCTGATCAGAAAAAAAGTTCTAATAAAATTTGGAAAATTTTGCGTGAATTGTATGAACGTAAAATCCCTTTTAATAAGGTGCTGGGATTGCAGATCGAGTCTTTGAAAATGGAAGATGTGCGCATAAAGTTCGAAATGAAAGACGCGTTTATCGGAAATTATGTTCAGGGAATTTTGCACGGGGGTGTTATCTCCGCGGTTTTGGACACCACCGGCGGATTAACCGCCTCCTTGGGTGTTCTACAGAAGATGGCAGGGCGAACAGCAGAAGAAATCGGAAAAAATCTAACAAAAATCGGCACCATTGATCTTCGTATCGATTATCTAAGGCCCGGAAAAGGGAATTATTTTATTGCAACAGGTTCCATTATGCGGGCCGGTAGAAGGGTTAGTGTCACCCGTATGGAGCTGTATAACGATCAGAATGTTTTGATCGCTGTTGGTACCGGAACATATATTGTAGGGTAGATTATTTTCTTTTTCGTATGTAAAAATTCTCTCCTTTTATCTGTTTATAGCATGGATCGCTCACCGAATATTTCAGTTTCATCATTTCGTAAAAACCATTTATTTCTTATGGTATTTATTTCGTTGATATTATCACTTTTCTTGTTTGTTGTTGTACTTTATCCAGATTTATTAAAAGTTTTACCAGAGGCAGCTTCAACTTTTTTGAAAATGTTGCAAGAATTTGTAAAAAGGGACGTCGTGGGCATCGTTTGAGATACGATATTTTTATCCACAGGTTTTTAGGCGTTTTAATATTTACACATTGGATACGTACGGTCGAAAACCTGAAAATAATTATTTTAAAATTTATAACTATCTGATACCAATATAAACGAAATTTATAAAATTATAACACGATTTTATTTTATCAGTAAAACACTCATATTCCATTGTATCAGGTATCTTGGGTCAGATGGTTGGTATTTATGAAGAGATTTTCGGCAGCAAGCCTTAGAGCGCGCCTATATTTATTGGTTTTGGCCGCATTCATACCCGTGTGTGCCCTGATATTTTATACTGCCGAAGAGCAAAAACGCATCGAAATGGATGCGATTTTAAATAATGCGATACTTCTTGCGCATTCTGCCGCCAATGAAGAACACCAACAACTTGAGGCGACCCACAACCTACTCATTGCCATATCAGAATTTATTTTGCTGACCGATCCCCAATCTGACAAGACAAAGAGTTTCTTTACTCAACTTCTTAAACAATCGGAAGGGTATGTCGATTTAGGGGTTTTAACTCCTGACGGACGACTTTTAAGTAGTGCGCGCGGCGTTTCCCCCATCAACGGATCTAAACTGCCTGAGTGGTTTGTTCGGTGTATAGAGGAGAAGCATTTTACCATGGGTGACTATAAAGTCGAACTTATCACCCATGAACCGGTGCTGTATTTTGCTTTGCCGGTTCTGGATAGGCAGAGTCAGATGAATGCCGTTGTTTTTACGGCGATAAACCTGAACTGGATCAATCGATCGATGTATAAGTCCTTTGCAGAATTACCACAAGGTTCAACCCTGATCCAACTAGATGGTTCCGGGGATATTCTGACCTACGAACCTCATTTGCATAAATGGACCAAACCGCTTAACTTTGATCAATCCCTCCTGAAGTGGATTTTAAAACGAGAAACAGGTGTAAAAACATCCATTGGGGATGACGGTATTTCCCGTATTTATGCCTTTACGCCGGTGCCAAGCTCTCTGAAAGCTCGCCGCCTCTTCATAGCACTGGAGATTCCTCAGAAAATTGCGTTTTCTCAATCCGAACGAGTTTTTGTCCGCAATATAATCTTGCTTGGCTTTTTTGCAGTATTGGCAGTATTTATGGTCTGGTGGACCACCGATGTGCTGGTTCTTAGACGAGTCAATAAGATAGTAGAGGCCAGTCGAAGGCTCGCTAAAGGTGATCTTGCTAGCCGCATCGTACCCATTCGTGGCGGTGATGAACTAAGCCATCTGGCTCAAGTTTTTAATGATATGGCGGCTGCTCTGGAACTGCGCGAAGTTCGGGATCAACAGGCCAAAGAGTCGCTCAGAAAGTCAAGAGAACAACTTCGGGATCTTGCCTCCTATCTGCAAGATGTTCGGGAGCAGGAAAGGACCCGAATTGCCCGAGAAATACATGACGATTTCGGCCAATCGCTGACGATTCTAAAAATGGATTTGTCATGGCTGAAAAAACACATGATTCAGGATCAACCAACGGTTCAGAGCAAAATTGATTCCATGTTTAAGGTCATTGATGCGTCACTGCAAACCCTCCACACGGTATCATCGGAACTGCGACCGGTAATATTGGATGATTTTGGCCTTG
This sequence comes from Desulfobacterales bacterium, assembly GCA_050123915.1. Lineage (GTDB taxonomy): Bacteria > Desulfobacterota > Desulfobacteria > Desulfobacterales > UBA11574 > UBA11574. The sequence goes on from JASFGF010000327.1 coordinate 3,237, forward strand.
AATCCGCCATCGAGTGGCAAGCCGAAGAATTCCAGAGCCGTACGGGTGTCCGATGCCGGGTTGATTCCAGTGTCGTTGACCTGGATTTGGTCAAAGATCAGTCCACTGCGGTTTTTCGCATCTTTCAAGAAATCTTGACCAATATTATGCGCCATTCAGGTGCTACAGAAGTTGACGTTCGGTTGGAAATGAATGAGGATACACTGATACTCGAAGTAGCGGATAATGGCCGGGGAATTACAGAAACTGAAATCAGCAATTCCCATTCCTTTGGCCTGCTGGGCATAAGGGAGCGCCTTTATCCCTGGAACGGACAGGTTGATTTTATCGGTCATCCCAACAAGGGAACACGGGTAAGTGTCTGTGTTCCCATTTCCGGAAAAGGAGCGCCAGAATGATTAAATTGATTATTGCCGACGACCACCCCATCGTTCGTGAAGGTTTGAAGCAGATTATCGCCGAATCTCCCTATTTTGTGGTTTCTGATGAAGCCGGTAACGGTTCTGAACTTTTGGAGAAAGTCCGCAAAGAAGATTTCGATGTCATTTTGTTGGACCTGAAAATGCCGGGGATGGATGGCTTGGATGTATTAAAACAATTGAAGATCGAAAAACCCAGGATTCCGGTGATTATTTTAACGGTCCACCCTGAAGCCCAGTATGCCTTGCGAATTCT
>JASFGF010000328.1:0-3907 GCA_050123915.1 Desulfobacterales bacterium
TTTGTCATCCATGCGGTTCCTCCGGGTCCTGTTTCTTAACGATGGTAAGTTCGATGGTTTTTCGTCCCTGGTTCAGCCCTTGCCAAACATCGGTTGGGTTATGTCCCAAAGCGACGATGCGGGCTATAAATGCACCTTCGGCCAACACAAAATCACATCCGGTATGTTCCAGGATAAGGAAGTCTTTCTTCAATTTTCCCTCTGCGACTTTTTTGAACGCCTGGCGTTCCTGGGTGCTCTGGGGAATGTAGCTGTCAGTTTGGGCTGAATCATGGATTTTATAATTGTAGGTTCCCCAGTGCAAATCTTTAGGATTTGACTTCATTTCCACGGTGTTGGCCGGAAACAGGCCTTCGGTCACGGCATAAAATTCAAGCTCCGGCAACATGGGAGAACCCGAAGGGAGAGACTGTTCAAGGGTGCAGCAAAATTCCAATGTGGTTCCCTGTTTTCGAGCATTAATTTCTAAGAAGAAAATTTCGTCGTTGTCATCTACCAGAAAATCACACCCGAATATACCTCTGTATCCTTCTTGAGCAAGCCATCCACCTGCAATTCTGGTAAATTCATGAAGTCTTGCAACAATGGTATCGTTCAACACCGATGGAAAAACAGAACCGGTGAACCGGGTGCCTTGTTCGATGCGCTGATCGGCAACGCCGGCAATATAAACGTCCTCTTCACCGGCAACAACGGCCAGCACCGTTGGATCATGCTCATGGGGAATGAATCGGCTGATCAAATAGGGCTTGTCCAGTGCGTTGAACTTATTTTTAATATCATCAATACCATGGGCAATAATACTGTTCACACCGGCGGCGCTGTATTCTTGGCTGATAAAAATTCCATCCGGCCACGATTTGCTTAGTTCTTGAGTTGATTGGATGAGCATATCGAATCCGTGGCAAATACGAAAATCTACAACAGGGAGGAGATCTTTCAAGTGCTGATATTGATAGATTTTGCTGTTAAGCTGTTTTGCAATATGTTTATCCGGTCCCAAGATGGATATACCTGGAATTTCATCGAGGGTCATCTCAGGAATACTTTCATACATGTAAATATAAAGATGTTTCTGCCGATTCAAAAGTCTTTTGATCAAAGCGTGGACTTGGCGGTTTTTTGAAACCACGGCTGAAAATTCTTCGCCTGAAACCCTGCAACACACATGAGTGCCGTATTGACATTCAAGGGTTTTGGCATGGGGATTGATGACAATCAGATTTTCATAGTCGTACTGTTCAAAAATATCTGGTATGATGGAGATAAAATCGAATTTACGGCTGAAAATGTGAGACAGGGCTTCTTTCAGATAGGTGTTTAGACCGTAGTTTTTAAGTTCACCGATGTATAAAAAATATTGAGTGTCTTCTTCCAGTTGAAAATTGGAAAAGTATATGTCAGACATTGTAAATACTCCGGCTCTTTTTCCGAAGTGGTCGTAAAAAACTAATGATTCATTAAAAGTTCGCTCGGATTAACAACTGAAATTATAATTTGCAACCTATTTTTATGTAAAATATAAAAAATCGAGACCGTCAAATGAAATCGGTGTGTCTTGACACCTTTGTCCGTCTTTTGAATCTATAAATTTGATGTTTAACAAAATTACAGGGCATATTGTCATCCATTTGGTTTTATATCTCTTTGCTTATTCATCATTCTTGCCTTCAATCTTATCATTGATGCCATCTTGAAATCTTGTCATATTCTTCAAAGAGACCTTTGAAAAATAGCTTCCACATTCCACAGGACAGGTGCAAATAGGAGACAAAACAGGACGCTTTGCAAAGGCCTGTTCAAACCTTTTTCGCTAAAAACGAAAAAAAGTGTTATAAATAGTGGCTATGGGTTATTAAGGGTAATAATAAACGGGCTTGAGAATTATACTTGAAATATATCAACTTTTAATTATAGATAGAATGATACATATTTCTTTAACTGCAATTTGCCAAATTAAACAGGAGAGATATATAGATATGAATTTCAAACGGTTAATAAAGCGGTTCGGTTTTTTAATGCTGGTCTCTTTTACCTTGTTTTGTCTTGCTTCAGTAGTGACTGCTCGATCCGAAACAATTAAGATGTCTACAACCACCAGCACGGAAAATTCAGGCCTTCTGGATGTGCTGCTGCCGGAGTTCACCAAAGATACCGGTATTTTAGTAAAGGTTTTTTCCAAGGGGACCGGGGCTGCCATACGTGACGGCATTGACGGTAACGTTGATGTAATTTTTGTACATGCCAGATCAAGAGAAGAACAATTTGTTGCCGATGGATACGGCACCTTCCGTTATGCCGTGATGCATAACGATTTTGTTATTCTGGGTCCTTTTGATGATCCGGCCGGTATTAAAGGTATGCAAAGGGCATCTGAAGCCTTGAAGCAGATCGCTGCCACCGGAGCGCTGTTTATTTCCCGTGGCGATGACAGCGGCACCCATACCAAAGAACAGACACTATGGAAAACCACCGGTCTGGATCTTGAGGTTCAAAAAAGCACGATCTTTAAAAAAGGAAAAAAAAGGGCCGTCAGTTATATATACCCCAAAGGGTCTGATAAATGGTACCTTTCCATTGGTCAGGGCATGGGAAAAACGATCACCTTTGCTGATGAAAAAAGGGCTTACACACTTGCCGATCGAGGGACGTATATCAAATACAAGTACGGCCGTGACGTCAGTCTTGATTTGGAGATTATGTGTGAGGGAGACATCAACCTTTATAATCCATACGGTGTCATTCCTGTTAATCCAGACAAGCATCCCCATGCAAAATACCGGCAGGCCAAGCAATTTGCAGAGTGGCTGGTTTCGCCAAAAGGACAATCTCTTATTTCAAATTACAGGCTCAATGGAAAACGACTTTTTTATCCGGATGCCGTAAAATAATAAAAAATCCAAGACAGTCCCAGCCATGGCGCTGCCTTTTGAATACTGAATTATTCGTCCATAACCGCTTTGAATTGTTTCAATATTTGAGGTAAAGTTTTGCCGCTGGGCTGCTTGATGAAAAAGCCTTGTCGACTGTTTAAGGCGATGTTTGAAAATGGGTTCTCTTCAATATTGATATCAATGATAGTACCGTTGCGATGTTTTACTTCCCATACCACCTGATTTGGGAGACTGGTGGCCCCCGAGGTTCCAACCACCAACAATAGTTCGGTTTCTTCGGCAACTTTCAAGGCACTGTGGTACCGGTAATAATGCTCGTTATACATTTCATCAAACCAGAGGACATGGGGTCTGGTCCGGCTGCCGCAATCCGGGCACATGAGCAATTGGCGGTCTGTTTCTGTTAAGGTGTCATTTTTTTTTCTGCCGGTTAAATGTGTAGGTATCGGAAAAACGTTTCTTTTGCATTCATGGGCGCAGCGCATAAAAAAAACATTTCCGTGAATTTGAAATGTTTTTTCCAAGCTGTTTCCAGCCCGAAGGTGTAAATTGTCCACATTCTGGGTGATCAGTGTGAAACGGTCTTTAAAAAGCCTTTCCATGTCAACCAGGGCATGGTGGCCTGGATTCGGCCGGGCCTTTTTACAGACGCCGATTCGATACAGATACCATTTCCATACCTCTTCGGGTTTCTGTCTGAACATCCTGTAAGTCGCCATTTCCTGAGGCTGATATTCATTTGAACCGATGGTCCAGTATCCTTCAGGCCCCCGGAAGGTGGGGATATTGCTTTCAGCGGAAATACCGGCGCCGGTTAGGATGGTGAGACGTCCAGATCCTTTTGCGAAATTTTGCAAAATGTTTTCAAGATGTCTATCCAACATATCTTGTCTTTATTTTTTAGAATTTTCAAAAGCCTGTCCGACATATATAACAATCTGTTCAAACCAGGCAATCTCTTTTTCCGAGAAGGGAATATCATTGGCTCTGGCGGCGAAATATGTTCCGATGAC
>JASFGF010000329.1:0-3904 GCA_050123915.1 Desulfobacterales bacterium
ATCGTCAAGCCAGGGAGTGAGTGCTTTCATAAAGTCGGACAAATTACATGTTTTCATTGAAACACCTCCTTACTTCCAGAGTTTTCCAAAATGCAGAATGGGGTGCAAAAAATATTTTGCGATGAGGTTGATACACCACTATATCCTATTTCCATCAAAAGACAAAGTCAAAAAGGAAGGTGTCTTTTCGTCTATGCCGTGTGATTTTTTCCAAGAAAAAGCGGTTTAACATTATTACTCAAGAGAGGGGTATCTGCAAAAGTACACGGGGAATCAAATCCAGTGAACACGTACCATTTTTTTTCATGCAAAACAGTCTGTCCTATATTCAGGTGGTAAATTTGAGACTTATCTTGACTTGATGTTGTTTCAGAAATACATTTATCCTCGTTATCCCATACCTCAAATGAGGTCATATTTTAAAAAATCCAACATTACCATTGTGAAAAGAGCGAGCTAAGTTCAACCATTTTTCGTAAAGGTACTTGTACATGATGAATCCCTCGAAAGTAATGGAATCGATATCCGTTAAATTAAATCAGAAATTGATACCCGACCAGATCCAACGTCTTCAACAACAAATCGAATTTATGCTTGAAATCGATAAACTCAAACATATATCGCGAAGGACGATTTTGACGGATCGATCCCGAAAGGAAAATTCGGCGGAACACTCCTGGCATATTGCCATGGCGGTATTCTTGTTTTCTGAATATGCCCAGGATCAGAACATTGATTGGTATCGGGTGATCAAAATGCTGCTGGTGCATGACCTGGTAGAAATTGATGCCGGCGATACGTATTGTTATGACGATCAGGGCCGCAAGAACCAAGCCCAGCGGGAGCAAAAGGCGGCAGAGCGAATTTTCAAAATCCTACCTTTTGACCAGTCTCGATATTTTCGTGCGTTATGGGACGAGTTTGAAAACCGGGAAACTCCTGAATCAAAATATGCAAATGCCCTGGATCGCTTTCAGCCGTTTTTACAAAATTATGTTACTAAAGGTCAAATCTGGCGGAAAAATGACATCACCCGCCGCCAGGTGAAGGACAGAATGAAGCCGGTGTTTGATGGGGCCCCCCTTTTATGGAGTCTTGTTGAACTATTAATTGATGATGCCGTTCAGAAAAAATATTTGGCGGGATAGCGACGATGGCAACGCATAAAACTGTACCGGTCATCAATGCACGACATCTAACTCGGATCTATGCACTGGGGAATAGTGAAGTGATCGGTATCAATGATATCGGCCTCGATATTGCTTCCGGTGAGTTGGTGGTGCTCAAAGGCAACAGCGGCTCGGGCAAAAGCACCCTTTTGTCGCTCATCGCCGGTCTGGATCGCCCCACCCGGGGGTTCTTGAATGTTGCCGATCATGATCTCACCAAAGCAACACCATCCGACCTCACGCATTTCCGGCGAGATGTCGTGGGGATGGTCTTTCAATCTTTCAATTTAATGCCCACCTTGAACGTGGTTGAAAATGCCTGCCTGCCTGGATTGCTGGCGGGAAAACCTAAAGACCGGATAACATCCAAAGCCATGGAACTGCTGGACTGGTTGGGTCTTTCGGCCCGATGGAACCATTTGCCGGCTCAGCTTTCCGGCGGAGAAATGCAACGTACGGCCATCGCCAGGGCTTTGATCAATGATCCGGATATCATCTTGGCTGATGAACCCACGGGGAACTTGGACAGTCGCAACGGCCAAATTGTGGTGGAATTGTTTGCGGAGCTGAATCGTAGATGGAACCGAACCGTGATCATCGCCACCCACAGCGATATTGCAGATTCATTGGCATCCATGACCATCTGTTTAAAAGACGGAAAGATTTTCGATCAAACATGCGATATATAGGATTTTTTTTTCGGTTTTTTATTTGGTTCAGTTTGCGAAACATGAAAAAGCACATGGGCCGTGCATTGACGGTGCTTTTGGGGATCGCGCTGGGCGCCGCAGTCTTCACTAGTGTGCGACTTTCCATTCATGCAGCACTTGATTCGTTTACCCGCAGCATGGACCTGATTACCGGCAGTGCAGACCGGGTCTTTGTCCAACCCGGGGGGCGAGTGCCCGAAGAATGGGTGGCCAAACTTATTCAGTTTCCTGTTGTCCGGGAGGTTTCACCGGTTTTGACCACATATGTCCGTTTGGCTGATAAAAAATCCGAACCGTTTTTATTAATCGGTATGGATCCTATTATGGATCGGAGTTTTCGCAAATGGCAAACATCTGATCGCACAAAAAAAGATGCCGAAAGCTGGACTGAGCTTCTCAAAAGACCCTATACCCTGATTATTGGAAAGTCTCTGGCTAAAAAATATGCGTACCGTCTCGGCGATCAAGTCGCCATCGAACATACCCGGCAAACCGCCTTTTTTAACATCGTAGGAATTCTGTCACCCGATGGGCTTGCCATGGCAGAAGGCGGAATGATCGCTTTAACCGACATTGCCACCTTTCAGGAATTGACGAAACTTTACGGATGGGTGGATCGTATTGATATAAAAATCGATCCCAATGCGACATCCAAAGATATCGATCATATCAGTAAAATACTACCCGATAATTTCCATTTGGGCGCTCCATCCGCTGCAAAACAGAGCGGGCAGGGACTGATTCGCGCTTATCAGCTCAATCTTTCGATTCTAAGTTTTGCCTCATTGTTTGTAGGAATGTTTCTGGTATACAGCCTGGTGGCGTTGAATGCTGCTTCGCGGCGACACGAACTGGCCATACTGCGCGCAACCGGTGCTTCGCCTCGCCTGCTGTTTCTGGTATTTTTGGCAGAAGGGGCGCTGTTTGGCATGATCGGCTGGCTGACGGCACTTCCCATCAGCACGATACTGGTTAAGTATTTGTTGAAGGGGGTCAGCCAGACGATTTCCATACTGTTCGTTAAAGTTCATGTGGACACACTATTTCTAAGCCCCTGGGAACTTATATTAAGCTTCGGTATTACCGTGTTCACATCGAGTGTTTCCGCCTTGCAGCCGGCTTGGGAAGCCATGCAGGTATCCCCCAATGAGGCACTCGCAATATCCCGGCACGGCATGACACACAAAACATCTCCCAATGTACTTGTCATGGTAGGTATCGGGTGTCTGTTTCTGGTGGTGCCGCTGTCCCTGCTCCCGGAGATCTTGAATATGACCTTGCCAGGGTATTTCGCTATTTTGTTTTTGTTTGTTGGATTTTCACTATTCTCGCCCTGGGGCCTCCAGCAGATGGGGCATCTCCTTTCGCCGGCACTCCATCGATTTGCAGGAATTCAAGCGTATCTTGCCGGTCGGTATGTGCGAGACAGCGGAACCAGAACCGCGGTTTCCGTGGGCGCCCTCATCACTGCTGTGGCGTTATTTGCATCTTTGGTCATCATGATCCACAGTTTCCGCAGCACGGTTGAGTTGTGGACCGATCAGACCGTCAGCGGTGATGTGTTTGTTACGACTAAAATGGGAGAAATCAACCGGTTTCGCGACCCTATACCTCGGGTTGTTGTAGATGGACTGGAGGAATTCAACGATCAAGTGGACATTGTACCTACCCGGCGGTATTTTTTACGCTATAATAATTTTCCGTATGAATTCGAATTGCTGAATATCGATGTCTTTTTACGTCACGGGGACTTTGTTTGGTTAAAGGGTGATCCGGATCAAGTTCGAACGTCGTTGAAACACGGCAAAGGGGTTGTGATTTCCGAAGTCTTTTCCAATCGTACCGGATTGACCATCGACGACAGGTTTCGGGCCCGAATCGAATCATCACTCGTTGAGCTTCCGGTGTTGGGCATCATTCGGGACTATCGGACCCAGGGTGGCGTGGTCTTTTACTCTCTGTCACAGTTCAAAACGCGTTATCATGACATTCAGTGGGGAGGATTTCGTATTTTTTTTAAAGATC
>JASFGF010000330.1:0-3898 GCA_050123915.1 Desulfobacterales bacterium
AGAATAGCGCCCGGCCCGGTTCCGGGAAATCATGATGGTTTTTAACCATTTATGACCCTTGTTCAAGGAGTGATTTATGAAAACCGAACAACCCTTAGAAGGCAAGATTCTAACACCGACCTTCTTGATTTGTGGTTTACTTTTTCTGATTTCCCTGATTTTCATGGCCAAGCGGTTCATATACGGTCTTGGCGCAGTATCCAATCTGAGCGACGGCTATCCTTGGGGGCTATGGATTGCATTCGATGTGGTCATTGGAACCGCTTTCGGATGCGGCGGCTATGCCGTGGCCTTTCTGGTTTATGTCTTCAACAAGGGAGAATACCATCCCCTGGTACGGCCGGCAGTGATGACCAGCCTGTTCGGCTACACCCTTGCAGGCGTGGCGGTGGTGATCGATGTGGGACGATACTGGCAATTGTATAACATCTTTCTGCCCTGGTACGCCAATCCCAATTCGGTTTTACTGGAAGTGGCATTATGTGTGGGCGCTTATGTCGCCGTTCTTTGGATTGAATTTACGCCCACTTTCCTGGAAAAATTCGGAGCTGACAATGCAAAAGCCTTTATGAACAAAATTATGTTCGTCTTTATTGCCATAGGGATCCTGTTGCCGACCATGCACCAATCGTCCCTGGGAACCGTAATGGTGGTTGCCGGCAGCAAACTCAGCCCACTGTGGTGGACCGGTCTGTTGCCGCTGTTGTTTCTAATATCATGCATTTTCCTGGGGTATGCCATTGTTGTTTTCGAATCCAGTATTACAGGCTCACGATACCCGATCCATGATGAAACCGACCTGCTGGGCAAGATTTCAGCGGTTATGGCTTGTCTGATAGCAGTTTATCTGGTCATCCGGTTTGCCGATGTCGGCATTCGAGGCCATCTGAATCTTGCCTTTAGAGGAGATCTGCTCGGGAATATGTTTTTGCTGGAGAACCTTTTGCTTCTGATTCCCATGGCCGTTCTTTTTGTCCCTGCCAATCGGAAAAATGCACGTATTGTGTTCCTCTGTGCTGTCTCAATTGTTCTCGCGGCAGCACTCTACCGGCTCAACACCTACATCATTGGATTTGATCCCGGCAACGGCTGGCATTACTTTCCGTCAGTCGGAGAAATTTTCATATCTTTAGGAATCGTGTCCATGGAAATCATGGCGTTTTTGTGGTTTATCAAAAGGCTGCCGATCTATCGTCGGCTATAAGCACGGAGCATTTATAAACGAAGGAGAAATTAAATGGCAAAAAGAATCGTCATCGATCCCATTACCCGGATTGAAGGTCATCTTAAAATTGAGTGTGAGGTCAACAACGGCAAAGTGGTCAATGCCTGGTCATCCGGGCAAATGTGGCGCGGCATTGAAGTTATCTTGCAGGGACGCGACCCCAGAGATGCCTGGATTTTCACCCAGCGGATCTGCGGGGTCTGAACGACGGTTCATGCCATTACCTCGGTCCGGGCGATCGAGAACGCACTGAACCTTGAGATTCCGTTAAATGCTCAGTATATCCGAAACCTTATCACAGGCGGACAGGGCATTCAGGATCACATCGTCCATTTTTATCAATTGTCCGCTCTTGATTGGGTGGATATCGTTTCAGCCCTCAAAGCTGATGTGAAGGCTACGGTCAAGCTTGCGGATAAGCTGTCATCCTGGCCTGACAATGGTTTTAATGAACTTCAAGCAACTCAGCAAAGACTTAAAACCTTTGTCGACTCAGGCCAGTTGGGTGTTTTCTCCAGTGGGTACTGGGGGCATCCGGCCATGAAACTTCCGCCTGAAGTCAATTTGCTGGCTGCGCATCACTTCCTTCAGGCTCTGGAATATCAGAAAAATATCAATAAAGTGGTGGCCATCCTCGGAAGCAAGACGCCACACATTCAAAATCTGGCCGTGGGCGGCGTTGCCAATCCCATTAATCCGGACAGTCAATCTACTTTGACCGTGGAAAGACTTTATTATATTAAAACGCTTATTGATGAAGTCGGCGATTTTATTAAAAACGTCTATATGGTGGATGTGGCTGCGGTTGGGGCATTATATGCCGACTGGACAACATACGGAAAAGGCGTCACCAACTATTTAAGTGTTCCGACCATGCCTCTTGATCCAGGCGGTACAAAATTTGCTCTGCCGGGCGGGTATATTCCCGGAGACATTTCTAAATTTAAGCCGATCACCTCTTTTAACGATGAATATTTTCAAAATAATGTGAAAGAAAGCATTAAGCATTCCTGGTATAAAGGGGACTGGGACCGCCATCCCTACGAGGAAGAAACCGTTCCCGATTATTCCGAGTATGACGAAAAGGGAAAATATTCATGGGTTAAGTCGCCGACCTTCGAAGGCGAACATGCCCAGGTCGGTCCGCTGGCAAATGTATTATGCATGTATGCTTCCGGACATAAAGCGACTCAAAAGTATACCAAAATAATGCTCGATACGGCGAACGCGGTCCTGTCGCTTGTGGGATCAAAAACAAGGGTTTCTATAAACTCTCTCCATTCCACCATCGGCCGTATTGCTGCCAGGGCGGTCCGTACCGCGGTGTTACATGATGAACTTGTCAATCAGTGGCAGCTTCTGATGGATAATATCGGAAAAGGCGACTATAAAACATTTAACAAGCCGGTATTCCCCAAGGGTGAGCAAAGGGGTTTTGGCTTCCATGAAGCACCCCGGGGCGTTCTCTCTCACTGGGTCGTCATCCAGGACGGCAAAATAAAGAACTACCAATGCGTTGTGCCATCTACGTGGAATGCCGGTCCCCGTGACGGTAAGGATGCTCTTGGGCCTTACGAAGCTTCCCTTGTTGGGAACCCCATCGCTGATCCGGATAAACCGCTGGAAGTATTGAGAACCGTACATTCCTTTGATCCGTGTCTGGCGTGTGCCATTCACATGGTGGATACCAACAGCAAAGAAATCGTTAAAGTCAGGGCGTTTTGAATCCAAATCGAACCGAAACGAATCGCAACTGCCCGGAGTCTAACAAAAATCAATCTTTAAAAGACTCCGGGCAGTCTTTTTTGAGTGTATTGGTACTGGGTATCGGAAATCTCCTGCTTTCCGATGAAGGTGCCGGAGTGAAGGCCGTCGAGGAACTGCAAAACCGATATGATTGTTCTGATGCCGTGGAAATCGTCGACGGCGGGACATCAGGATCCGAACTTCTGCCGTACTTTGAAGATCGCAGTCATATTTTAATCATCGATGCCGTTAAAACAGGTAACAAACCGGGTGCTATTGTAAGGATTGAGAACCCTCCTGCTTTTTTCCAAAAAAAAATATCACCCCACCAGATCGGTCTGGCCGATGTTCTGGGCCTTGCCGCCATTACCGACAACCTGCCCCGAAACATTACCCTGTTCGGCATCGAGCCCAAACAGCTTTCCACAGGACTTGATTTGTCAACAGAGGTTGCCCGAAATCTAAGCCGGCTGGTTGACATGGTAGTTGAGGAACTGAAATCCATCGGGGTCAAGGTTCAAGCAAAAAATTAGTCTTTCGTACAAAGTAATGTTTTCCTTTGTACGAACGTTTCATGTTTTAGGCATTAAGTTTTAACCATATGTAAATACAAGTAAAACAACAGCCTAAAATTTAAAACTTAAAACATAAAAATTGATGAATTCGACTTTTTACGAATTCATCAATTTTCAAAGTTGAATGACACTGAAACTTCTGCTACTTTAATTTGACATAGACTGAGGTTTTAAGAATGTGCCTGGCAATACCATCAAAAATCGTAAAAATTGAAGACAATGTCGCCACCATCGATGTTGACGGTGTGCAAAGAGAAGCCAGCCTGCTTCTGGTCGAAAATCCCGAGGTCGGGGATTACGTCATTGTGCACGCCGGTTTTGCCATCAACAAAATTAACGAAGAAGATGCCCT
>JASFGF010000331.1:0-3893 GCA_050123915.1 Desulfobacterales bacterium
AGGCTGTCCGGAATGCATGGGGTCCGGGTATAAGGGCCGTGTCGGCTTGTTTGAATTGATGGAAGTTACAGAAAATGTTGCAAATGTCATTAGTGCCGGTGTTTCGGAGGATCTGCTGAGAAAGACAGCGTTACATGAAGGCATGGTGACCTTAAGGAATGCGGGTCTGGAAAAAATACGCCAGGGAGAGACTTCGGCTGAAGAGGTGCTCAGAAGAACAAATTTAACCAAGGGCTCAATTCCGGAATACCTTGCCACTCCTGAGGTTGAGGAATATGATAGTAAAGCTGTCATTTTCAGGGAAGGGAATAGAGGTAGTGATTTTTTTAAGCTGGTTAAGGGTGAACTGATTATCGTAAAAGACGGGAAGAAAATATCAGAGATCGTTCAACCCGGTGAATATTTCGGAGAAATTGCCGCCATAACCGGTAAAGAAAGATCCGAAACCGTCATATCCAGAGGAAAGTCCATTATCGAACGTTACCCTGGAGACAAGTTTCAAGAAATTGTCGACAAATATCCTAAAATTACCAATAAGATTTTAGAACAAATGGCAGGTCGTATAGACGCTTCAACTAACATTCTTGTAAACCTGATGAATCATAAACCACGATGAAAATAGAATGCCCAGATTGCCGTAAGGCATATAAAATACCAGACGAAAAAATTCCATTCGGAAAAAAATTTGCAGTGTCATGTTTGGACTGTAAAAAACGGATTGTCATAGATTTAAGGTCCGAAGAAAAGCCGAATAAAACGCCACAACCGCCAAAACCCGAGAAAAAAAACCAAGAAGCTGAAACTGCCCGTGAAACGTCATTTGGGAAAAAGCAACCTTCAGGCATTAAATTAAAATATGGCATTCTTCGCACATTGGACGACTTGCCGGCAATGCCTCATGTGGTCCAAAAAGCACAAGGGATCATGGCAAGACCTGATTCAAATATTAAAGAACTTGCCAGGGTGATAGAGTTGGAACAGGCGATTGCCACCCGGGTATTGAAATTGGCCAATTCAGCATATTATGGTATGAGCGGAAAGGTTTCCTCTATTCAGCATGCCTCGGTGTTGCTTGGGTTTAAAGCGCTTGGAGAATTGATATCCGTTGCAGGAATTTCAAATCTGATGAGCAAAGATTTGAAAGGATACCAGCTTGATTCCGGAGATCTTTGGCGACATTCCATTGCTGTTGCATTCGGTTCAAGGATTATTGCGAACAGAAAAGATGCCGAGTTTGGAAATTTGGCTTTTTTCGCCGGACTTATTCACGACGCGGGAAAGCTGATCCTAGATCCATATGTTTACGAAAGAAGAGATTCTTTTGATGAATTCATGGCAGACGGCGAAGATACATTTGTAAACGCTGAAAAAATTATTCTGGGATTCGACCATTCAGAAATCGCGTCTGAGTTGTGCCAGAAATGGAAGATTCCCAACGATCAAAGGATTGCCATCAAATTCCACCACAATCCTTCCAGGTCGGACGGCAACGAATTGGCGTTTATCCTTCACATGGCGGATTACATCGCAATAATAAACGGCTATGGAGCTGGTACAAACGGTGCACAGCATCAGATGGAAGACGGGGTTATGGATTTTTTAAATCTTCGGGAAGAAGATATTGAATATATAAAGAAGGACGTTCAGGAATCCGTAGAAAAAATGTCTGAAGAAGTACATGCCGATTAACTGAAGATGTCAAGATGCCCAGGCAATTTTTATTATCCTTTTTTTCAAGAATATTATATATGGCTGGTCGAACCGTTTGAAAAATATAACATTCTATAGAAGATCAATATTCCCAAAAAAACAGAAAGGCCGGATTTTTTAATCCGGCCTAACTCATTGATATTATTTGGTCGGGACGGCGCGATTTGAACGCGCGACCCCAGCGTCCCGAACGCTGTGCTCTACCAGACTGAGCCACGTCCCGACTGATTGTTTCTTTTAAGCGTTAAATAGAAAAATGTCAATCAGTTTCCATCCATAAATAGCCCTTTTTGTCCTGCTCGTCGTTCTCCGCGAGGTTCCGGCTGCGGCGCACTGACGGCGGTACGCCTTCCTGTCCCGCTATACGGGGACCGTAAACCCTTGTGCGGCCTTGATCAGGACAAGAATTGCCAATTTCTGCATTGGAAACTTAATTTAAGTTTCGCATTCAGTATTACGAGGACTGACCTTTCAAAGTTCAGTGGCGAGTTAAAATTTAAGCCCATTGATAAATTCCGATTGTCGGGGATGCCGGAGGCCTCGGGTTAAATATTAAATAGGGATTTAACTGGTCCAGTGAAAGAGGACGTTTTTCAAAGGTCTCAAGCTAACGGGTTGTTGATAACGATGGTTTCCTCCCGGCCGGGCCCCACGGAAACCATATCGATGGGTGTTTCCGTTAGTTCCTCAATTCGATTGAGATACTTTTTTGCATTTTCCGGAAGATCCTCAAGTTTTCGAATACCGGATATATCCTCGGTCCATCCGGGCAATACTTCGTAAACAGGTTTGCAAGAACCCAGAATTTTAAGACTAGCCGGAAAATCCCGGATCATATCGCCGTTATAATCATATACAGTGCAGATTTTGAGGTCTTTTAAGCCGTCTAACACATCCAGTTTGGTGATCACAAGACCCGTCAGTCCGTTCAGACGTGCTGCATTTCGTAATAAAACCGTGTCAAGCCAACCACACCGGCGTTTTCGACCGGTTGTGGCGCCGAATTCTGCCCCCTTTTTTTGAATGTTGTCACCAATCTCGTCAAAAAGTTCTGTAGGGAAGGGGCCGCTTCCCACACGGGTGGTGTAAGCCTTTACAATTCCGACAACGCCGGTGATTTCTTTTGGACCGATACCGGCGCCGCAACAGGCATTTCCTGATACTGTATTTGACGAAGTGACAAAAGGATAGGTGCCGTGATCAATATCGAGATGGGTGCCCTGGGCGCCTTCAAAGAGGATTTGTTTGTTTTCTTTTATGGACTGGTTCATGACAATGGAGATATTAATGACATGGGGGGATAGTCTATCGGCAAAACCTTTGTATTGATCTATAATGATGGCTGGGTCCAATGTTTCAGCGGAAAAGAAATGTTCGAGGTAGAAATTCTTCTCTTCTAATATTGCTTTGATTTTTTCAGCAAACGCTTTGGGATCCAAAAGATCAACAAAACGAACCCCTATTCGAGTCGCTTTATCTTCATAGCAGGGTCCGATCCCGCGTCCTGTGGTGCCTATTTTTTGGCCGCCCTTCATGTTTTCCCGGGCCAGGTCGATGTGCTTGTGATACGGCATAATGATATGGGCTTTTTCACTGATTTTAAGTCTGTCCGGCCCTACATCGATTCCTTTATTATTTAAATTGTCGAGTTCTTTCACCAGAACCTCAGGATCGACGACCATTCCATTTCCCAAAAGACACGTCTTCCCTTGCAAAATACCGGAAGGCACCAGATGGCTGATAAACTGTTCGCCGTCAACAACCATTGTATGACCGGCATTGTTTCCACCCTGAAATCGTACCACAATATCGGCAAATTCCGCCAGTAGATCAACAATTTTGCCTTTGCCTTCATCACCCCATTGGGTTCCAACAATTACGATGTTCGACACGGCCCACTCCTTTTATCTTTAACTGATTAGCTATTCAATTTCTGCTCTTAATTTATTAATCCATTCAAGTACCATCTGCACGATCTACAGAGCAAATAGATATAAATAGATAAATATATTTATTAGCCACAGACGCACACAGACTTACACAGACAAAACCTCTTTTTTTCTCCGGCGGACTTCGCCGGAGAAAATCAGTCTGCCCTTCGGGCAATTTAAATTTGAGTTAATCTTAACATCGAATGAATAACGGACAGTTCAGCTTTATGTAGAAAGCGTCGAATATATATT
>JASFGF010000332.1:0-3886 GCA_050123915.1 Desulfobacterales bacterium
AACACGGGGAGACATTATTCACAATGCTTATGGATACGGACTCTTTACAGGAGGTCTTGGAATCCACTATGGAGCGGAAAAGCTCGGTGCTTCCGTCATTCCGGTGTCTGGAGGTAATACAAAGCGACAAATTGTCATCATGAAGGATTTTGGTCCCACAATATTGACGGCAACGCCCTCGTACGCGCTTCACCTCGCTGAAGTCGCCGAAGATGTGGGGGTATCTTTTAAGGATTTTAAATTTAAATATGGAATATTCGGGGCTGAGCCCTGGTCTGAAAATATGCGTGAAGAGATCGAACGAAAGCTGAACCTGGTTGCTGTGGACATTTACGGATTAAGTGAGGTGATCGGGCCCGGAGTTGCTATTGAGTGCCATGAAGCAAAGCGAGGCCTTCACATATTTGAAGATCATTTTATTCCTGAAATCATTAATCCTGTAACAGGAGAAGTTCTCCCTTACGGTGAAACCGGTGAACTTGTCTTTACGACCATTACCAAGGAAGCATTTCCAGTTATCCGTTACAGGACGCGCGACATTACGTCGCTGAATCCTGAGCCGTGTATATGCGGACGGACCCATATCCGCATGAACAAGGTCAGCGGGCGTACGGATGACATGTTGATCATCAGAGGCGTCAATGTGTTTCCGTCACAGATCGAAAGTGTTCTGATGGAAATGGAAGAAGTTGAACCGCATTATCAGCTTATTGTTGACAGAGAAGATAAACTGGATACGCTGACCGTTCTGCTTGAAGTCGGTGAACGTCTCTTTTCTGATGAAGTTAAACACCTTCAGGACCGGGAAAGAAAAATAGCAAAGAACATAAAAGATTATCTTGGCGTTTCAGCAAAAGTAAAACTGGTAGAACCAAAGGCAATCGCTCGAAGCGAGGGGAAAGCGGTTCGAGTGATTGACAATCGAAAAATATAGGGGCCAGGGCCGGATATCAGGGATCGGGTTTCAGGGGTCGGGGTTCAGAGATCAGAAGCCGGAAGTCAGAAATCAGGGTTTAGGTGCCGGAAAAAGTAAGGTTCAAAGCCCAAAGTTCAAGGCTCAAAACTGAAAGCTCAAAGCAGGAAAAGGATTAAGGATTAAGGGAAAGAAAATAGGAAATAGAAAAGAGGAAAAGTGAGAAGGTTAGGAAGCAGGGACTTCGACGTTTGAGGTTTGAGATTAGAGGTGGAGGCAAAAAAGCTGAATCCTCAAAGGCAACGGCTCAATGCTTGAATCGAACTCTATGCCCTATGCTCTCTGCCAATTAACCAATATAACCAACTAAACGACCCAAACGATCATAACGACCTAAACGATCTTAACGAACAAAGAATGACGAATGATCAACCATAGGGAGGGCAGATATGAAGGCGGAACAGATTTCAGTCTTTTTGGAGAATAAGACTGGACGTTTGGCTGAAGTGACGGGAATTCTTTCCGAAGCAAACGTGAACATCAGGGCGCTTGCCCTGGCGGACACATCCGATTTCGGTGTGCTTCGTCTCATTGTAGACGATAATATAAAAGCGGTTAAAGCGCTTAAAAACCGTGGGTTTACCGTGGGAAGAACCGATGTCGTAGCAGTAGAAGTGGAAGACAAACCCGGAGGTCTTCATCGATTATTGGATATGTTGAACAAAGCCCAAATAAACGTGGAATACATGTATGCCTTTGTTCAGCACAGCGGTGAAAATGCCGTCATGATATTTCGAATCGACAATACCGATGAAGCTGTTAAGGTCCTTGAAGAACACAATGTAAAGGTTATCAACGGCAGTGAGGTGTATACCCTGTAATACCTTTGAGCGTTTTAAATTTTAAAGGGATTCAAATTCCTTTTATTTTTAATGAATGATATCGATTTATATTTTAAAATTTAAAACCCTTTGGGATTGTCGATCTTACCGCATCTACTGCGTCAGATGCCGTTCCGCATAGCAGACTATAGCGAAACGACATCTTCTCCCGTTGGGCGGGATTTCGCTGCGCTCAACTTGCTTATATGCGGCAACTTCGACAATCGCTCAACTTAAGTTATAAATTGGCTGATACAGGAGAATCTCCGTTCCCAGCCAGGGGTTCACGAAGCAATAAGTTTGTGAAATTATTTTTGAGAGGGCCCAAAGGTTTCAGATGCGATCCATTTGGAATCAAATATTGTTATTCCAGTATTCCAATACCCCAACTGGATAACATTATCGGGTGGACGATAAAGCCTGTTTGATTGTAAACGAAGTGCGGTTTTAACAACAGTGGCACTGCTAAACATTTGAGAAAAGGAGGCGTAGATGACACTCAAGAGAATTTCTATTTTCACAACAATTTGTTTATTCTGCCTGGGATTGGTGATTAGTCCGGCAATGGCTTTCAAAGGGACCTATAAAGTGGGTGCCGTATTTTCCGCAACCGGTCGCACCTCATTTTTGGGGGATCCTGAGAAGAAAACCGCTGAAATGATTGCAGAACAGATCAACAAAGCCGGCGGTATTAACGGCCACAAGCTGGAGTTGATTGTTTACGACACAGAAGGAGATGCGACAAAATGCAATCTGGCGGTTAAAAAACTCATTACCCAGGACAAAGTCTGTGCGGTAATCGGTCCCTCCTTGAGCGGGACGTCTCTGGCGGTGGTGCCTTTGGCTGAAAAATATAAGACGCCGCTGGTTTCCTGTGCAGCAAGTTATAAAATTGTTCATAATGACAAGACCGGCAAACCGTATAAATGGGTTTTTAAAACACCTCAAACCGATACCATGGCCGTAGAGGCAATTTATACACGGCTGCAAAAAAGCGGCATCAATAAGATTGCCATCGTCAGTGTGACTTCAGGGTTTGGCGCCAGTGGACGTGGTGAACTTATCCGGCTTGCTCCCGAGTATAAGATGAATATTGTTGCCGATGAAAAATACGGTCCTAAAGATACGGATATGACGGCTCAATTGACCAAGATCAAAGGAACATCGCCACAAGCCATCGTCAACTGGTCTGTAGGGCCGACCCAGGTAACGGTGCTTCGCAACTATAGGGATTTGGGAATGACCGGCATTCCGTTTTATCAGAGCCATGGCTTTGGCAGTCGCAAAAATATTGAACTCGCGGCAGGGGCGGCAGAAGGTGTATTTTGCCCACTGGGTTCATGTAATATCGCCGAGCTCCTACCGGCAAACCATCCGCAAAAGGCTGTGACCACCAAGTATATGAAAGACTATATGGCCAAATATAACGAACCGCTGTCTTCGTTCGGCGGACATGCGTGGGATGCCTTGGAGATGGTAGTAAAAGCCCTTGAGAACGTTGGTTGCGACAAAGCAAAAATTCAGGGCTATCTTGAAAATCATATCAAAGGTTTCGTGGGTCAACATGGAATTTTCAATTACTCACCGGACGACCATAACGGTTTGACAAAAGATGCCTTTAATATGGTGGTTGTTAAAAATGGAGACTGGGCATTGGCAGATTAAGTTGTTTGTTTGTGGCGTAAATTTCAATAATAAAATAATCCGCGTTTCTTATAAGCTGAATTGACTAAAGATGGAAGACGCGGCATATAATTGTGAATTCGTGAGGGTGGTGTTTCATATTACCACCCTCGCTTTTTAATCAAACCTCAATTGACCGGTTTTGTTTACGATCGATTGAGGTCAAATTCTGTTCTAATCTATGGAAGCGATAACACTATCAGGGCAGCTCTTTCAATACTTGATCACCGGTATTACCGTAGGCAGTGTCTATGCCATGGTGGCCGTGGGGTTTAACATTATCTATAATGTGACAGAGATCATCAATTTCGCCCAGGGCGAATTCGTCATGTTGGGGGGATTGATCATGGTCTTTTTTCACGTGGTTATGGGGCTTCCTTTAGTGATGGCTTTCCCGGCCACAGTCATT
>JASFGF010000333.1:0-3879 GCA_050123915.1 Desulfobacterales bacterium
CGATCGAGGCCGAAGTGGTCGAGTCAAAGAACTGCAACTCCGGCCACACAAAGGGCCAAACGTTCATTCTCGATGTGGATGGCAATTTAATAACCAAGCTATGTCCAAATAGATTATGCGTGTATCTGATATCTCAACTTACGATTCCGGTGGCACTGATCAACGAAAGACTCAGCGAAAGCCTTGATCCGAATGATTTTCATTTCATGCGCTATCTTCGTTGTCCTGACACTGGCGTTGATTGCTTCGGATATGGTGAGGTAATGCTCAAGGTTCAGGTTATTCCGCGGGTTAAGGGAAATGTGTGATCGTCTTTAGCCCATCAAAGGAGAGTCATGAAAACAGATGCAACAAAATTTGCAAACAAGTGGATTGAGTCATGGAATTCACATGATCTTGATAGGATTTTATCCCACTATAGCGATAACTTTGAAATTACTTCACCGATGATTAAGGTTGCATCGGGTATGGAAACTGGCACGTTAAAAGGAAAAAAGGTGATCAGAAATTACTGGAAAGCAGCGTTCAAGAAAGTTCCAAATTTATATTTTGAATTGAAAGAAATAACAGTAAGTGTTGGGTCGATAGCCATCTACTATAAGTCAGTTCTTGAAAAAATGGCAATTGAGGTGATGTTTTTTGACGAAAAAGGCAAAATAGAGAAAGCAATAGTACATTATACTTAATTTTGGGGGAACTGAACCCTTCAGCGGTTAAAAAAAGCTGCGTGCTGAGCATGTCGTCATCTAAAGAGGAGCTGGTGAAAAATTATGATGAGTTTTAACAGCGATCCAAATAGCGCGAATCATCTAAAAGAGACATATTTTTGCGATTATAATCATGAAGCAATTCAAAGCATAGCAAATGATTTTGCCCAAGCAACAAAAGATCCCATTGAGTTGACAAAAAATATTTTTATGTTTGTCAGAGACAAAATTATATTCGGCGGAGATCATTGGCAAATGAAAGCATCTGAAACTATAAAGAAAGGTTACGGTGCCTGCTGGAACAAGAATTTGATTCTGATAGCGCTGTTGCGTTATTACAAAATTCCATCGCGGCTAAAAGCCAACCCCATGAAAAATGATTTTATGAAGCCTGCCATGGGAGCTGCGTATCTGACGGTTTCGAGTCCGTTTTATCATTGTTTTACTGAGGTTTATCTGGACGGAAGATGGATTGCCATTGACCCGACATTGGATAAAAACACATACCATACGTTTTTTATGCCAAGGAATGTGGATTGGGGAATCGACTGGAATGGACTCGATGACATGCTTTTGTATACCGAATCCATTATGGGACCTGCCGAATCATATACGGATATTGATCGGGCATTGACTTTTAATCTTGATTCTCATTTCCTGTTCAAATATGAGTCACGTCTTATCCTCGACGTATGGCTCAAACTCGGGAATAAAAAGATGTGGCGAAAAACAGACAACGATACGTTTCTTTGCAGAAAAAAACAGAACCATTCAAATTTAGCTTTGGAATAAAAGATGGATTTATTTCTTCCAATCAGCAGTTTAATAGGCATTTGGTTTCTGGTGGTAACCATTCCCGGCCCCAATTTCGTTGCGGTTACACAGTGTTCTATGGCTGAATCCAGAATAGACGGATTCTTTATCGCTTTAGGTGTATCCACGGGTGCGGGTATATGGGCGACGGCCAGCCTGCTGGGCTTGGGTGTCGTATTTATTCATTTACCCGGGCTTTACGACACCATACGATTGGCGGGCGGTTTGTATCTGATGTTCATCGGGCTCAAGATCATTCGGACAGCTTTTTCTTTTTCGCTATCTTCATTAACGGCAAATCAATTGCCCGTTTCAAAATATGCTGCTTTCCGCAGGGGCTTATTAACCAGTTTTTCCAACCCGAAAACAGCCGCCTTTTTTGGGAGTCTTTTTGTGGCAACGATCCCTCCCCATGGCCCTGTTTGGATATATGTTGTTACCATTTTCCTTATTGTTTGTGTTTCGGTCATTTGGTACAGCTTGGTGGCGTTCTTTTTTTCCATTGAAAAGGTGCAGTCCGTTTATCACAGATCAAAGAAATTTCTTGATTGCATTACGGGATCGATTTTGTTGTTTTTAGGGGCCCGTCTGGCTTTTTCAAAATCATAACCAAATCTGAAAATTTGAAAAATAAGATAATTCTTTCGGCATTTTCTCATGATAATTACAAATATATTGCAAGTCCCCAAACGCCATTATGCTTTGGGAAGCCTGATAATTGGTGCATTGATGATCAGCTTTTCCGGTGTATGGGTTAAAATAAGTCATGTAACGCCAACCGCTTCAGCGTTTTACCGGGTCTTTTTTGGTGGTATCATCCTGTTGTCCGCCGCCTTATTGCGTCGTGAGATGGTTTGGCATGGCGGGCGGCAATTAATGCTGAGTTTGATCTGCGGGTTGCTTTTTGCCGTTGACCTCGTTTTCTATCACTATAGTGTTTTGTATGTGGGACCTGGATTAGGAACGATTTTACCCAATTTCCAAGTATTCATCCTCGCGACAACCGGAATTTTCTTTTTTGGAGAGAAGATTCGCTTATTATTCTTGATTTCAATCCCACTGGCATTCATCGGCCTGTTTCTGATTGTCGGTATCGATTGGGGACAATTAGATCAGCTAAATAAAATGGGGATTTATTTCGGCCTTGCCGCGGCCGTGTGTTATGCGGCATTTTTATTGTCTCTTCGCAAACTTCAATCATACCAGGACGGCTTATCTTTTTTCTATGTTTTGATGGTGATTTCTCTGTCGGCATCCGTTTTTTTAGCCCTGGAAATTTATCGTAACGGAGATACTTTTAACATTCCGGACTTTCAAAGTTTTTTTGCATTAATGGCCCTGGGTCTGTTTAGCCAGACCATCGGCTGGCTGCTGATTTCCCATGCATTGCCGGCTGTCTTTGCCTCTTTGGCCGGTTTTATTTTGCTTCTCCAACCCTCTCTTGCATTTGTTTGGGATGTATTGCTTTTTCAACGGCCGACAAGTCTGATGAATTGGGTCGGGGTATCCATTGTCTTATTTGCCATTTACTTAGGGTCTGTAAAACCGTCACAGTCGTAATTTAAAAGAAGAAAAAGGATATGATTTTGACAAGCGGGACTTGGTGCAAGCCATGGCAGCATGCATGGCTGAACTTGAAACATTGGGAGTATAAAATATGAATAAGAAAAAAGTGTTCATTGTGTATTTTTCACCGGCAGGGTCCACCCGGCATATTGCAGAGATTATCGAGAAACGATTTAAAGAACTGGGTGCCGAGGTGTCTTCTTTCGACCTGGCTCAATCCAGCAATGACGTTGCCATATCGATTTCACAACAGATGGAAGCATTGAGCGGCGAATGTTGTCTTTTTATCGGCTCTCCTGTGTATGTCTCTCATGCGGTTCCGCTTGTGATGAATTGTATCACCAAGCTAAAAGAGAGCAACGGCGCTTTTGCCGTTCCTTTTGTCACGTGGGGCGGGGCTTGCAGCGGTATTGCCTTGTATGAAATGGGCAAAGAATTAATTAACAAAAAGTTTACGCTTCTTGGTGCAGCCAAGATCCTGGGCGTACACTCATTGATGTGGCAGCTTGAAGATCCTTTAGGAAAAGGACATCCGGATGCTGATGACGATCGAATGGTTGAGGAACTTGTGAATCATGTTAACCAAAAACTTAGTGAGGATAACCCGAAAGGAATTAAACTGTCTGATTTGGCTTATCAGAGCGAACAAAATCATGCAGAGATGGAAAAAATCAGTCTTCAAACTGCCAAAGCGCATATGCCGGAACGAACCATCGATACCGAGCTTTGCAATCAATGTCAGGTCTGTTCAGATGTATGTCCGGCAGATGCTGTGACGTTTACGCCGTATCCG
>JASFGF010000334.1:0-3863 GCA_050123915.1 Desulfobacterales bacterium
ATGCTGGTTTCATTCGGTGCGGATTTTCTGGAGACCTGGCTGTCTCCGGTGGAGTATGCCCAAAAGTTCAAGGACATGCATGCTCTGAAAAACGGGGGAAAAAATTCGTTTTTCCATATCAGTCCATATCAGTCTTTAACCGCTGCCAATGCCGATCTTTGGATGCCGTGTGCTCCCGGTGGCGAAACCGCCATTGTTTTAGCACTCATAAACGAAGTCCTTCAGCTCGGCCGGGGACAACATCTGCCGGAATCGTTCCGTTCGCTCCTGACTCGAAAGGTGTCTCCGTATACCGGAAAAGATGTCACCCGTTATTCAGGCGTATCTGCCGAGCATTTCCAAATACTTTTGGTCCGGCTCATGGAATCGTCAAGACCGCTGATTCTCGGCACCGGCACCGGCTCACAGGGAGGAGACGATCTTGAGACCCATGTGGCTGTAAATCTGTTAAATCTCATTCTGGATCCAAAATTAACCCTTTTCGATTTTGTAAACCGGCACCGTGTGGAAATTGCCGGGAAACGGTCAGAGGTCATCCGCTTTTTTACGTCATTGAAGGAGGAACCTGCGGACCTGTTGCTTATCAATAATACCAATCCGGCGTTTTCCCTGCCGCCTGGAAGCGGTGTCAAAGATGCTTTGAAAGAGAAATCCCTTTTTGTTGTCAGTTTTACGAACGTTATGGATGAGACGGCTCAGTATGCCGACCTTGTTTTTCCGATGGCCCTTCCCCTTGAAACATGGGGTGAATACGAAGGTAAACCCGGTATCGGCGGTACATTGCAGCCAGCCATGGGACGACTCACCAACGCGCCTGCAATCGGGGATGTCTTCCTTGAAACCGCTTTCGATAATGATCTTCTAACTCATAATTTCAAAACCTACCTTTTTAAACACCTGATTCAAAAAAGCGTCATCCGGAATCAAAAAGATTGGATTCAACTTTTCAGACAGGGCGGAACGCAACGCCGGAAATCTTCCGGCCGGTGGTATGGAACGGTACCGGATACTGTTGTCGATGGCTTTGATACCATAAAGACGTCTTTGGATTCAGAGTTGGTGTTCATGGCCGCACCCTCCATCCGTTTTTTTGACGGCCGCAGCGCATACATGCCCTGGTTGAGTGAAATTCCGGATCCGTTGACAAAAGTTGCCTGGCACACACCGGTTCTGGTGCATCCGAAAACCATGGCCAAAAACGGACTGTCACAGGGCGATGTTGTCCAAATTCAATCCCGGTGGGGACAACTGGAGGCACCGGTTTACGAAAGCCAAGGGGTCCGTCCCAATGTGCTGTTGATGAGCATGGGACAAGGACACACTGCATTCGGCCGTTATGCCACAGATATGGGGCTCAATCCGAATGTTCTTCTTGCTTCTGAAATAAAACACCCGTTGAACGGGCCGGAGTTTTCAGCGCATCCGGTTTCAATTAAAAAAACCGGTTCGACCATAAAACTGGCGCATACCGACGGCAGCCGAATTCAGCACGGCCGGAAAATCGCGCTGTCTATTTCGCTGGATGAACTCAGGCATGGAAAATCCGATGAAAAACACGGGTTGACCATGAATGACTTTCCGTTGACACTCCCGCTGCCGGAAGGCTACGATCCCAAGCGGGATTTCTATCCACCCCACGATCACAAAGATTACCGCTGGTCAATGATTGTTGATTTGGACAAATGCATCGGATGCGCCGCCTGTGCCGCGGCGTGTTATGCTGAAAACAATGTCGGGATCGTGGGGATTGAGTCGATCCGAAATGGGCGAGAAATGGCATGGCTGCAAATACAGCGTTACCAAAATGGAAAAGCCCCTGAAAAGATAACTTTTATTCCCATGCTGTGTCAACACTGTGACAATGCGCCGTGCGAATCGGTTTGCCCGGTGTACGCTCCCCACCATTCCAAAGAGGGGATCAACAATCAGATTTATAACCGTTGCATCGGCACCCGATTTTGCAGCCAGAACTGCCCGTATAAAGTACGACGCTTCAACTGGTTCGACTGGCAATGGCCTCCGCCCCTTAATCTTCAACTCAATCCAGAGGTCACTGTTCGCAGCAAAGGGGTCATGGAGAAGTGCTCGTTTTGCGTTCAGCGGATAAAAGTCGCTCACGGGGTCGCCAAAGATGAAAATAGAATGATAAAAGACGGAGAGGTCATCCCGGCATGTGTGCAAACCTGCCCCACCGGCGCCCTGTTGTTCGGAAATCTCATGGACAAAAAAAGCCGGGTTAGACAGCTGGTGCAGGACCCGAGGGCGTATCAGGTGATGGGATATCTCAACACCAAGCCAGCGGTGATTTACCTGAAAAAGGTGGTCCAAAAGATATAGCTATTCAAATTGAAAAAAGTGCCTAAAGTTGAGGTAGCGCTTGCGCGCTGTCATAAAAAAAATTGACAAAATTCATTAACTTTAGCTCATTTTAGTTCATTTCAGGTACTCTGAACAACTTTTGGCAGGGCTGAAGAATAAAATTGCCGGACCTAGGCAGCACTGTTTTTAGAGATGAAGCTAATATGACCGAATTGACATTTGCAGAAATCGACCAGACCGTACTGGACACCCTGAAACCACCGGAGCGCAGCTACTGGGTGACCGTTGGAATCCTCTTTCTGGGGGTACTGGCCGGTGCCGCCTGCTGGATCTATCAGATATTGACGGGTATCGGTGTGGCCGGAATGAACATTCCGGTAGCCTGGGGAACCTATCTCATCAATTTTGTTTTCTGGGTGGGTATCGCACATTCGGGGACCCTGATCTCCGCCATACTTCATCTGCTAAGGGCCGGCTGGCGAAATCCCATTGCCAGGGCCGCCGAAACCATGACGGTTTTCGCGGTTTGTATTGCCGGTCTTTTTCCGTTTATTCATCTGGGCCGGGTCTGGTTGGTGTTTTACATGCTGCCGGTTCCCAATCAGCGAAACCTTTGGCAAAATTTTCAATCCCCATTAATGTTCGATGTCGTGGCCATCAGTACTTACCTTACGGTAAGTTCACTGTTTTGGTACACCGGGATGCTGCCGGATCTTGCTGTGGTGCGCGACCGGGCAACGGGCCTTCGAAAGAAGATTTTTACCGTCATCTCATTGGGATGGACCGGTGCGCACGAACAGTGGCGCCATTACGCCCGGGGGTATCTGTTTTTCGCCGCGTTGGCCACCCCTCTGGTCATTTCCGTGCACAGTGTGGTGTCATGGGATTTCGCGCTGGCCGTTGTGCCCGGCTGGCATACCACGATTTTCGCACCCTATTTCGTGGCCGGCGCCATCCATTCCGGACTGGCCATGGTTCTGACACTGATGATTCCTATTCGAAAAATCTTTCATTATGAAAAAATTATCACGGTAAAGGTTTTGGAAAGCGTTGCCAAAACCATCATTTTTACCGGCCTGATTGTGGGATTTGCCTATGCCACGGAATTTTTTATTGCCTGGTACAGCCATAACCCCGTGGAAGAAGCCATTTTCAAGTACCGGCCCACCGGCGACTATGCCGTTGGATTCTGGATCATGGTCGTCTGCAACACGATGATCCCTTTGCTCTTCTTTTTTAAGCGTATCCGGACCACGATTTTCTGGCTGTTCGGTATTTCCATTTTTGTCAATATCGGTATGTGGTACGAGCGTTTTGTCATTATTATCAGTAGCGTGAGCCGCGATTTCATCCCTAATGCCTGGGGGCTCTATTCACCGACCTTTATTGAGTTCGGCATCATGCTGGGTTCATTTTGTCTGTTCTTTTTCCTGTACCTTCTTTTTGTGAAACACCTTCCATCGGTTTCCATGACGGAGATGAAGGAAATCGTCGATCAAGGAGCAAGCCATGCCGACTGAATACTCTGTGATGGGTTTGTTCAC
>JASFGF010000335.1:0-3863 GCA_050123915.1 Desulfobacterales bacterium
AGCGTTATTTGCCTTTTGAATGACTTCGATAAGAGCCTCAGATTGATAGGTCTCGATACCGACAGGCCCCATATCTTTGACTTTATCAAAAGCACGCTCTTTTTCAACGTGGGTTGCCAAAGCTTTAGCCGCTTCAAGCAGTCTTAAGCTTGCTTCCCCGTCCGTATCAGGGTCTTTTGGTCCGTTTTCAACGTCGCTTATAACCTTTCTGGTATTTACAATTAAATCATAAAATTTGTCCGATAGATGATAGTCCATACCACTGCATCCACCGGCAGAGGCTTTGTCAAAAACATACTCTTCATCAATATAGGTTACCAGAGCTTTTGCAGTCTCAAACAGTGTCACAAACTCAGCCTTCATCTGTATCTTCTCCTATTTTATAAAATCGTATCACGATTTTATTCCTGCTCTTTTTCTTGCTGACGCTTATCAATTTCATGCTTGAATCTTGCGGCAAATGCCGTTTTGAAAGCTTCGATTTCCATGGCTTCGTCGTGTCTGCCCAAAAAGGTCAGGGCCATACCCTTGAACACCCGGGCTTCCTCGATATCCGGGTTTAGGGCCAGGGCATCATCAAAGTACGGCAGGCTTTCTTCGTATTTTTGCAGACCCAGCAGGGCATGGCCCTTGGTCGCCAGGGCATGCGCATTGTCGCCTTGCTCTGCCAGTATTTGATCTAAAATTTCAATCGCCTCTTCACAGCGGCCCATATCGTTCAGGGCAAGTGCCTTAGACTGCATGGCCGACACATTTCCCGGTCTGAGAGCCAGCTCTTTGTCACAACAAAACACGACCTCTCCCAAAAGCCCTTTTTCAGCCAGCCTCGAGGCCCCCTCCATCCAGGATATTTTATCCTCCGAAGTGACGTCGATGGCTTGCATCATCAGAGCCTCGTATGTTTGCTCGATGGTTTGACGACCGGTACGCGCCACGGGCACATCATGGCCTGGAAGGATGTTTTCAATCTCTCTTTGCATGAGCTGCCTGAGCCCGTACAAATAATGGTCCAGACTGCCGCCACCGGCTTTGTCAGCATCTGATATGGTGTCGGGCAGTACGGTGTCTCCGGTAATGGCCGTTTTGGTCGCCTGGTGATACAGGCAGATACTGTCGATGGTATGGCCGGGTGTGTGGATCGCTTCCCATTCAAAGCCGCTCAAATTAAGGGTTTCACCTCCTTCTATTTCGGTCAGAGAAAATCCGTATTCTTGGAGCGTTTTTTTAAATTCCATGGGACCGGCGGCATGAATGATAATCTCGATTTCTTTTTTTTCCCAGACTCGGGGGATTCTCAAAAATTCGAACACGCCCATGCAGTGGTCGCGGTGCCCGTGGGTGAGAACGATCTTTTTGATGTCGAGAACATTGTACCCCAATTTTTCAAGCTCACCAAAAATGGTGTAATCATTTCCAGGGTCGACGATGGTCAGAGTGTCACCGGCAAGGGCATAGACGTTGCTGGAATGGTGATACCCTATCAGAAACTTGCTCTTTTCAAAAACAGGATCCGATATTTTGAGAATTTCACCAATAGACAGCCACCCCGGGTGATCCGGTTCTTCTTTGGGATACACTTCATCCTCAATCAACGGCTTTGGCTCTTCGTCCTGGTTCTGTTGGTCCTCTTTTTTGAATTCTTCGGTCATTTTGATTCCTTTATAAGCGTTTTTGTTAGGTTTTTATTTTAAAACAAGCGCTTTTAATATTACATTTAAGAAAAAATAACAAGCCTATTTTCTTTGGCAAAATAATTAAGCTCGGACATACCTCCGGCATAGCCGGAGGTATTTAATTGAACATATAATCATTTTGCCCTGACTTATTTTGCTTTAACTTATCATGCAAAAAAATCCCCCTCTCCGGGCAAGCCGGAAAGGGGGCCTGTTGTTACAATTGTGCCGCTCCCTTGCGAGCAGGGGAGCGGTGTTTGTTATGGGTTAATGATGGCTATCCGAGATAGTCCAGAGTATAATCCAATTTCATCTTGTCATCCGGCCACCACTTCTTGCTGATCTTTTCTTCGCCGGGATAGACGTCTTTACCGTCTATCGTCTCGATAAGCAGATCGGCAAACATAAATGCCGTAAGCTTATATTTTCTTACTGTATCCGGCGGAATCAAAACGACAAGGCCGGTCTCCTTGCTGGTTTCCCATTCAAACGCTTCATTGGGAGCAGCGGACTCCTCGCCGGTTTTGCCGTCGTAAATCTTGAGCAGCTTGCCGGTGACTTTCATTCCCGGCTTCATGTCAAACTCCTCATACAGCTCATCGGATATGTGAAACCAAATGGCTCTCATGTTCAAAGCGATATATCCTTTGACGAGCATGGGATCAAAGCCGCAGATACCCACACGACATTTTTCAGGCATATCAAACCTCCTTTTTACTTTCGTTGGTCTCCACTTTATCTAACTGGTCGCGAAGATCTTCAACCTGGCTGTGGCAATAACTCATGAACTCTTGGGCCTCGGATTGGCTGAGATGTTGGGTCTCAAGCAATCTGTTGACATAGGGATAAAGCTGCTGCTGGATTTCTTCAGTAAATTCCAAAAGCACATACTCATTATCCCCGTCGGGAGATGCCCAGGTCAGAAAACCTCTTTTCCAGTTATTCAGCATCTCCTTGAGGGTATCGAGTTCTTTGATTACGTTTTCTTC
Source organism: Desulfobacterales bacterium (assembly GCA_050123915.1). GTDB lineage: Bacteria > Desulfobacterota > Desulfobacteria > Desulfobacterales > UBA11574 > UBA11574. The sequence goes on from JASFGF010000335.1 coordinate 2,663, forward strand.
CATGCTACTTCTTCTTCTTGTCTTCAAAGGCATAGCATTTCTTGACCACGTTGAAGTCTGCTACACACCAGTAATGGGGCCAGTGGATCTTTTTGCACCAGCCGATAATGTCTGCGGGCGGAAATTTTGAGCCCTTGAGAACCGGCTTCAAACCAGTGCAGTTCCAGCATATATGGTCACTCGATTTTTCCGGAATCATTATTTCTTCCAGAAATTCTTCAGGTGTTAATTCTGCCATAAGACACTCCTTTCTAGGTTACCAGTCCTTGACTTCGCCTGCGGCGAGTTTCTGCTGATACTCTTCCCAGACTTCGGGCGACAGTTTCTGAATATCCCAGTTAAAACCGAAACTTCCAGCCAAACCGGCAGACGGCGGTTGTGGGCGCCATCCCCGCATCGGGCGTCCCCGAATGCTGAACTTGAGCATTTCGGCGGTACCGGTCAAAAAGGACCTGGGCATGCACTCGTACGGCCGGGTTCGGCCCTCGGTAGCAGGCCTGTAGTTGGCATAGCCCTGGTACGGCATATCCGCATACAGCGGCCTAATATCGTGCTTTTCACCGGGTCTTTCTTCGGGGCCCTTGTAATTGAAGCCGTTAATCATGTAGATGTAGTACACCGTACCGCAACCGGCACAAGCGATATTGCCTTCCCAATTCCAAAAATAGTACGGGTCGAGGTAGTTGATGGTGTCACAGTCTTTCCCATCCACTTCTTTTTTGCACCAAATTATATCACACACTATACCACCTCCTTTTTTATATCCAGACCTTGTCATACCACTCCTGAATCGTGCTAAGCGGTATACCGAGCCAGCCCTGGTAGACTTTTTTATTGTCCGCACCTACCGGACGCCAGTGCCAGTTGATCCTTCTCGGGGTTTTTTCCATCAGTCCACAGCTGTAGCCGCAGTGGACCAGCATATCGCCGAACAGCGGATCGTCCAGCCACCTGACCGTGCCTCTTTCCCTGAAGTGCGGGCTCTCGTAAACCTCACGGTCGTTGCGGACCGGTTCGGCCAACAGACCGGCGTCTTGCAGGATCTTGGCAACTTCGGACCGGGATTTGTCTTCGGCCCATTTTTCCAGCGCAGTGTAGATCTCCACCTGAGCTTCGCCTTCACAGCGTTCATTATGAGATTTATACTTCTCATAAAGCTGGTTATTGCCGGTAATGGCGCACAGCTCTTTGAAGTCTGCGT
>JASFGF010000336.1:0-3843 GCA_050123915.1 Desulfobacterales bacterium
TGCAGGTGAAGCTTTTGCGCTTTTTACAAGACGGAATGTTTGAAAAAGTCGGGGGAGAAAATACGGTCCATGTAAATGTCAGGTTGATCAGTGCCACCAACAAGGATCTCAAAAAGGAAGTTCAGCAAAGAAAATTCCGCAAGGATTTATTTTACAGGCTCAATGTTATTCCTATACATATTCCACCACTTCGTGAACGGAGAAACGACATTCCGCTGCTTGTGGATCATTTTTTAAAGGAAGCAGGAGAGATGCATAAAAATATGCCACCGAAAATTACAAAGGAAGCGATTTCCGTAATGATGGGATATCACTGGCCGGGCAATGTTCGGGAACTGCAAAATGCTGTACAGTTCGCCATTGTTAATTGCAGCGGTGATAAAATTTTTCCTAAAGATCTTCCTTTGGAACTCAAGGATCAAAGTTTCCTGGGTCCTTCTCGCGGCGCTTCGAAAAAGCTAAATGTGGAAAACGTAAAAACCGCATTAATTAAAACCGGTGGTAACAAGGCAGGGGCCGCAAGAATCCTGGGTGTTGGCCGGGCCACGTTATACCGGTTTTTGGCCGATCATCCTGAAGCTGTCCGAAGATAAACTGTAATTTAAAAAGGCTCCTTTTAGGAGCCTTTTTAAATTGATAATGTTTCTATGTTTTATCAGGCTATGCCTGCTGATACTTCGCCTCCATTTCCCGGCGATCTGCCATATCCATCAGGACTCTGTCCCTGGCCTTATCGATGCCGAGAGCTTTTCTCTTTTTATCGATATGCGCGATCATCATTTTTGCCATCTCATAGGGATCGGCTGTAAAACCCCATTTTCCAAGGCCTTGGTCTTCCAGCCCCTCGAACAGCAGCTTATGAAATTTTGTTTCTTCAATAATGGGGAAGGTTACGCCGAAAACGGTAAACACACCCGATGCAACGAAATACTGGCCGATGCAGATGGCTTTCTCGCTCATCCACTCGGGTGCGGCACCGGCAACAGGTAGTTCAGCGAGGCTGTGTCCCAGTCCCCCTTCTTTGACCATGGCAGAAGCTGCAATTAGAATCCGGCTGTTGTCTACGCAAGAACCAATACCCAGAACCGGGGGCATCCCAACAGTTTCGCAGACTTCGTGCAATCCCGGTCCAGCGAGAATAGCCGCTTCAGGAGTGGTCAATCCGGCCTTGGCAAGAGCAACCTGGGAACAGCCGGTCTGGAGAACAAGGACATCATTTTTAATTAACTCCTTTACCAGTTCTACATGAACCCAGTCCTGTTTTACCCTTGGGTTGGTACATCCGACGACACCGGCGACCCCCCGGATACGACCGTTAATAATGTTGTCATTGAGTGGTGTGTAGGATCCTCGAAAGGTCCCGCCGAGCATATAATTGATATACTCATGGGAGAATCCGTGGACACCCACATTTTTGTTCCTTGGGATTTCAATTTCCGCGGTTCTGTTTTTGAACCGGGAAATGGCCTTGATGACGATTTCATCGGTACAGGCACTTGGATTATGCTCATGGAATTCCATGTGTTGTGCACCTTCGATATGGCATCTCGGGTTGGTGGTGATCAGCGGGGTATTATAACATTCAGCCACTTTGGCCAACCCCTGTTTGATACACTGTACGTCAACGGTCATGGCATCGACGGCACCGGTGACCAGTATGGCTTCCGTGGACATAAAGTTTCCTGCATGGGGAATACCGTGACGTACCAGCATTTCAGCGCCCGAACAGCACATTCCCACCAGATTGATGCCGGTCGCTCCGGCTTTCTCGGCCGCTTCGACAAGTGTCGGTTCATTGACCGACACCAGCATGGATTCAAAAAGGTTCGGTTCGTGGCCATGTACGATAATATTGACCTGATCCGCTTTGAGGACACCCATATTTACTTCGATGCTGACCGGAGACGGGGTTCCGAAAAGAATGTCGGATATTTCCGTGGCCACCATCGAACCTCCCCAGCCATCGGCAAGCGCAGTTCGACTGCATTGTTTTGTAATGTTTTCATAATGCTGGTCCACGCCCATATGGCTTCGATGCATCAGTTCCATGATTTCGCGCATGGCACCCCTGGGGACAATACCCAGCTTTCGCCAGGTTTCAAGTGTTTTTTCGGGGACGCGCTTAGCAAAGGGAATTTCCCCTTCCACTTGAGTATATGTCCTCTCGAGTTCTTTATACAAATCCATGGCAATATCGTTCGTTTCTCGTCCCTCGACTTCAATACCGATGGATGCTGCAACGTCTTCGAGTTTTTGTGTATCTTTAATTTTATAGTCCGTAATATTGCCATTTACCACTTCACGGAAAAGATCGAGCATGCTCATACCGTGATCCGTATGTGCTGCACCGCCGGCAGCAACCATTCGCGCAAAATTTCGAGCCATAATCGTATCAATGGTTGCGCCACAGACCCCGACTTTACCGTAAGGATCTCTGGAATTCAGTCTGCATGGCCCCATGCCGCAATGCTTACAGCATGCGGAATCTGCACCAATCGGGCAGGCTTTCATACTGGCGGCTCTGTCAAATGCGGTTTCCACACCGTCTCTTTTGGCTTTTACAAGCATTTGTGCTGTAGCGTCACATATTGTAACGTCTTTTGGATCAATTTCCTTTTTTTTGGATAACACTTTTTCTTTTTCCATTTGTCCTCCTTTACGGAAAGGTTATTTTATAAAAATTGACAATTAAATTTTATTGATAATCATTACTAATAATAGTAAACTGCCACATTGTTCCTTGTCAAGTAAAAAATACATCTTATTATTTATTAAAGGCTTTTGTTGACCAATATTTTGGTGGTTGTTTTTATAAATTTCAGCATTTCTGTAATTGCCAGTGAAAATAAGGAAAAAAACAATGGTTGAACATCAATCGAAACCAAACCGACTCATCCATGAAAAAAGTCCGTATCTTCTTCAACATGCATACAATCCCGTGGACTGGTATCCATGGGGAGACGAAGCGCTGGAAAAAGCATACAACGAAGATAAACCCATTCTTCTATCCATCGGTTATTCCACATGCCACTGGTGTCATGTTATGGAAGAGGAATCGTTTATGAATGCCGACATTGCTGAATCGATGAATGCGCATTTTGTCTGCATTAAACTGGATCGAGAAGAGCGGCCGGACCTTGATAAAATTTACATGACCGCAGTCACCGCCATAACCGGTTCCGGAGGATGGCCTTTGAATGTGTTTTTAACACCGGATCTCAATCCATTTTTCGGTGGCACGTATTTCCCTCCGGTTCCAAAACAAGGAATATTGGCATGGCCGGATATTCTAAGACTCATCGCTGTTGCCTGGAAAGATCCTTCCCAGCGGGACAAGTTTCATTCTTTCAGTTCGAATCTTCAAGAAAGTATCGCCAATGCATTATCATGGACGTCAAAAGACAACGTCATCAATACAGATGTGATAGATAAGGCCCTGGATGCTTTTTCCTTAAGATTCGACAAAAATCTCGGAGGGTTTAGCCCGGCACCCAAGTTTCCATCTCCATGCATTCAGAATTTTTTGTTTGCTCATTATTTTTATGCTAAAAATGGTGTTAAAAAAGACGATGTTGCGCTTTTGATGGGCAATACGACCCTGCGTGCTATGGCAAACGGTGGCATATATGATCAATTGGGCGGCGGATTTCATCGCTATTCCACGGACGCCAGATGGCATGTCCCTCATTTTGAGAAAATGCTGTATGACAATGCCCAGCTGTTAAAAAATTATCTGGATGCTTTTTTAATTACCGGTGACCGGTTTTTTGAAAAAATCGCCAGGGAAACGGCAGATTATGTTCTGAGAGATATGACACACCTTGACGGTGGTTTTTATTCGGC
>JASFGF010000337.1:0-3831 GCA_050123915.1 Desulfobacterales bacterium
CTTTTTTTCTAGATACTCTGAAATAAATGCTATGCTCAGGGTAATAAGAGAACAGAGGATCACCAGAATTCCCCATGTTGTTGGGGGTAAGGTAAAAAAAAGACTTACGGACAAAGCAATACTGGTCAGGAGTGAATAATTTCGAATTCGCTTCCATATAGAAGAAGTGGTTTTTTCCCATGTAATAATGTAATGACAGGCGTTATCTCCTTTATGAAAACACAAAGGATGGGCAACATTGGCCATTCTATCCGTAAATAACTTTGATAATGATTCAAAGCCACCAATACGGTTTTCACATTGATATGGTTTTTCGTTTACACCTGGTTTAGGAGCAGAGACAATTTCAACTTTGTTGGGCCCCAGTTTTTTTGTTTTAACATCAACTGCGCGGCTTAAAATAGGGTAAACTTTCTCCATAAGGAGGTAAACAGTCGTCAGACTCATTAACCCTAATGTATATTGTTTTACAGACCCCATTCCTTTATGTGAGGTTGTAAAACGCCCTACATCCCTGGCAACATTTGGATTGCCTGTTTTTGAAATTAGAATTTTATTAAAGCGATCAACCTGATTCTGGCTGAACCAGTGAGCCTGGTCTTCAACTTCGTATTTGGTCATACCCGCATATTCCAAGATAGAATCAATATCCAGATCAGGATAACTGTTTTTGATATATTCTATATATGTCTTAGTGATTCGACTGTTATAAAGAGGTGATGTATCGGACACGTGCCCGATACCTTTTTGGCTTTGATTCTTAGGCATTAACTGTCTAACACAATTTTTAGCAAATTGTGGCCCTTCCGGCTGATTCAATTTGGAGGTTTGAGATAAAGGCTTTTTTCAGACGAAGGTTACAAAAGAGCGGGGTTCATGTCAAGCGAAGACTGTCTGTGCCAAGGCATTGAGTGGGTCGAAAAATCATAATTCGACGTCTCAAAAATCATTTTGTTTTTAAAAACGTTCGATCAGTTTGTCAATGAGATACGTACTCTCCCGCATCGCTTGCTCACTAAACGGTCCGAACCATTCCGCGATTTTATTAAATTCAGCAAGAAACGCTTCTTTGTCACCCTTTTCGACCATATCAAGATTGTTTGTCAAAGAATCGAGGTATTCTCTTAAAAGGGTGCACCGTTCAGCTGATGCGAATATAATTTCTGAATAAAGGGATGGGTCCTGAGCAAAAAGACGACCCACCATTCCGAGTTCAAGGCGATATATGGGGCTGGAAAACTCCAACGTCCGTGGCAAATCGATCTGTTTGCGACGGAGAAATTGACCAAAAGCAAAAGTGGCAAAATGCCGAACCGTTTGAACAATGGACATGATTTTATCATGTTCATTGGCATCGACTCGCAGTATAATGCTTCCCCAGGCGCTGAACTGATCGATCAGCCATTGACAGCCGTCGCTGTCCCTGCCTGGAGTCACCACGACAATCTGTTTGTCCATGGTTGATGTGGTCGGGCCAAAGAGTGGATGCAATCCGATAACCGGTCCCTGATGCGCTTTGAGCATGGCATTTAGAGGATTTCCTTTTATGCTGGTGATATCTGCTAAAACACAATCTGCGGGCAGATGAGGGCCGATTCTTTCGGCCACTGAGACGGTCAGCTCAATGGGAACACTGATAATTGCCAGTTCGATACCCTGACAGAGTCGATCTGCATCCGGCCAATCCTTATGGTCCAGGATTCGTACCTGATACCCGGCACGCGCAAACCATTGGTGAAAATATTGTCCCATACTCCCCAGACCTCCGATGATAAGGATGGACGCTCCGGCTCGGACCCCTTTCTGAGCCATCTGGGCGGTTTGTTCTGCCCTTGACTGGCGGAGGATACGGCGGTAAATCTCTTCAACGTAATCCGGGTCAAGACCGGCCTTAGATCCCTGGTTGCGACGTTGAGAGATCAGGTTTTCTTCTCTTGCAGGGTGGTAAACCGGGATATTATGTGCTTTTTTGAGCTGAACAACGCGTTCGACTTCAGCCTGGCGTTTGGAAAGCAGAGAAACGATCTGTTGATCAATGGCATCGAGTTGCAGTCTCAGATGTTCAAGCTCCTGATCAACGTTTTGTTTTGAATTTTGGTTTTTCATGATTTTTATGATAATATTTTGTTGGGGTTATTGGTCCTGATAAAATCTATCAGTTGTTAAAGGTTGTGATTTATAACATTATATAAGGCCCTTGGCAAGGATAAGTGAAGGATTCAGGTTATGCTTGCCTTTGTCATAAAATAAGGGTAAACATCAGGTGATTATGAAACCGATTAAAATAGTTATGCTTCTGATGGCAGCCCTTTTTGTAGGGGCATGCGCGATACAGCCGGTTCCTGAAAAGACTGGTCCCGGATATCAACTTTTTTCACAGGCTGAAAAGATGGTGCAGGCAAAATCTTACGAAAAAGCCCTGGCCCACTTTAGGGAATACCTCGAACGATTTCCTGATGCCCCTCTGGCCGATGCTGCTTTAATGAAAATGGGATCAATTCATACGATTCTCGGAGATTTTGAACAGGCACGCCGCATCTATCAACGGTTACTCGACGAATATCCAGACAGTCATTTCATATCCGATGCTTGGTTTGAAATACTTGTCACGTATTATAAACAAGGAGAATATGGCAACGTTATCGAACAGGCGCCGCATTTTTTAAAACAAGAGCCCTCCAGGGTCCACATTCTCAGAACGTATGTGTTGCTTGGCGACACATACAGGGCCATGAGTTCTCCAAAAGACGCTGTCAATTACTATATCATGGCACTAAGAAAATCAAAAGATCTGGAAAAGGACAGCATTGTCAAGAAGTTGAAAGATGCTGTCTGGGGACTTGAGCTTGAAGATATCGTAACTCTTTTTAGCCAGGTGAAAGATGACGCCCTAAAAGGATATCTGATGTTTCAGCTTGGGCTTAACTATGCCGAGGAAGAAAGATATGATGAAGCATTGAAGGTTTTAACGACGTTTACAGAAAAATTTCCGGAACACGAAAATATGCAGCAGGCAAAGAGTCTCATTGCTGCAATCAATAAAAAGTCTGTTTATAGCCGTTACACCATAGGATGTTTACTCCCCTTAAGCGGTCCTTATAAAATATACGGCAACGGAGCCTTAAAAGGTATTCAACTCGCTTTCAATCAATTTAATACCGGAAACCGCCAGCCTTCCATCAAGATCATCGTTAAGGATACGGCATCTGATCCGGTTAAAGCTGCTGCCGCAGTGAAGGAACTGTTCGAAGAAAACGTTGCCGCTATCATCGGTCCGGTTGTAACGTCCGGTTCCGCTGCCAGAGAGGCACAACATCATGGTATACCGATAATTACTTTGACACAGAAGGATAATATTCCCGAAATCGGAGAATATGTTTTTAGAAATTTTATTACACCCGGCATGCAGGTTAAGGCTCTGGTGTCTTATGCGGTTGATAAGCTTGGTCTTAAGAGTTATGCGATCCTTTATCCTGATGAAAAGTATGGAAAAACCTTTATGAACCTTTTTTGGGATGAGGTTGTTGCTCATGGGGGCAAAGTTGTCGGTGTTGAATCGTATAGACCCGATGGGACCGATTTTGCCGATCCCATTAAAAAGCTGGTGGGTTTATACTATGATGTTCCTGAAGAACTCAAAAATATCGATGAAACAGCGAGTAAAAATGAAGCCGATGAAACAACAACAGAAAATATCGTAGAAACCCTTCTTTCGCCATTGGATGAAGAATCTGAAGGTTTGGATATGAAAGAAAATGAAGGACCGGAGGCCATCGTCGATTTTGATGCTGTCTTTATTCCCGATGCGCCTAAGAAGTCAGGCCTTATTAT
>JASFGF010000338.1:0-3830 GCA_050123915.1 Desulfobacterales bacterium
CAAAAGACCGACAAGCCTTTCATTTATAATTCCGAGGGCAGGCAGTCTTAGATGGACCGGGCCGGCCGGCATACTAAAGTCATATACTTCTACCGTCGGAGTTCCTTCGCTAACATCCGTTTCTGTTTCGACCTTTCCTTCGGTTATTCCGTCGAGAAGAGAATCAACTTCATCCTGTGATAAGATATTTCCCATTTTTCACCTATTGCACAACAAATTCTGTAAAATATATCCCGCGAACGATGGTATCCCCCAAAATTTGATTCATCCTTGATAAAAGCGTCTGTTTCAAATCAAGCTTACCTTCCATTGTGTTAATTTCTTTTAAAGATTGGCTTGAAAGTAAGAGCAAAATGGTATCTCTTAATTGTGCATTATGATTTCCAATAAGCAGCTTATCTTCTTCTTTTCCAACCTCGAGTTGCATGGTAATTTTCAAGTATCTTTTGCCAACGCCTGTTTTATCCTGAAGATTGACGACAAAGGAGTTTAACGGGCAGACGATACTCATTATTTTTTCTTTTGTTGCCTCAGTATTATCTTTTTTCCCTTTATCATACATACTATATCCATAAATTCCACCGGCACCGATAAGCATTACTGCCACCGCTATAATTATAAGCTTGAGCTTTGACTTTTTTGGGGCCTTTTCTTCTTCAGCGTCTTTTATTTCTTCTTTTTCCTCAGCCATTTATATCTCCTTTAAGTGTTTAAATACTATCTCTACTCTCCGGTTTAAAGATCTGTTTTTTTGATTGGTATTCGGATACAAAGGCCTTGAAGATCCGGAACCTCCAACGGAAAACCTGGAAGATGAAAGTCCTTTTTGAATTAAAAGATAATTAAGAACGGAAATTCCTCTGTATGCTGAGAGTTCCCAGTTAGATCTATATGTTTCATCTTTAACGGGAGTATTATCTGAATGTCCCATGATTAATATATCATTCGGGCATCCCTCAATGGCTTCAGCAACGACATCAAGGACAGGATATGCTTCTTTGCGAAGGGTAACCTTTCCGGAATCAAAAAGTATGTTTCCGTGAAAAGTAACGGCAACACCCCTCTCATCATCAGTCAATGTGATATCGTTGTTTATATCTTTTAACATATTCTTAATACTTGATACGAGTTTTAATTTAGTTAAGAAATGCTTCTGATCAACAACCAATAGGCTATCGGTATCATTGTATTTATTAATAAATCCGCCTAAGTTATACACTTTCCCTGCTGCTGAAAATTCAAGAACTCCCGTGGATTCCTTGAAATGTGTCATAAGGTCCCGCAATTTTTTCGTATCCATTGAAGACATGGTGAGCAGAAGCACAAAGAAAGTTAAAAGAAGCATAACCAGATCTGCAAATGTTACCATCCAGGAATTTGGATCTATTTTTTCCTCTTCGCTCACTTTTATTCTCCATGCCTTTTATTTAAAATATTTTAAAATCAAATTTCTTATATGTGAAAAAACCAGTTGGTTTCTTCTTAAATATTCTTTTAATATATGCGGGCGCTTTGTACTTTAAATCAATTTCAACCCTTCTGTTTTGTGCCCGTGATTGTATGCTCTCGTTTGAAGTGATCGGATCATTGCTTCCGCCGCCATAGGCTGTCAGTCTTTTGGGAAGAATCCCGCATTGTGAAACAAAATATTTTAGCACCTTTAACGCCATGATTGCAGACATTTCCCAGTTTGATTTATACCCTTTTTCAGGATGTATGACGTTATCTGTGTATCCTGCGATCTCCACCGGAAAAGATCCTTTGTTTATAACCTGTCCCAGCTTGTCCAAAAGTGGCCGTATGGATGGCTTTATTTTAAATTCGTTCCCCATAAATAATCCTGATTCATTAATGATAATCCTTTTCTGGCCGCCAATGGTTTCCAGTTTAATATCACCTCCCAATCCCTTAAGATCTCTTTTAACATAAGACATGAGCTGCTCAAGGGTTAGTTCTTCTTCGATCATCGGCGCTGTAGGAGGTAGAGCCGACTTTCCTGATTCCATCGGCGATAACCCGCCGGGCAATCCCCCAAAGGCTCCGATAAGTGATCCAATGGCCAACCGCGTTCTGTTATCATCGATGACCGCAATAGAATTGAGCAAAATAAAAAATGTCAAAAGTATTAGAAAAAGTGAAACCGTCATTACCATTCCAATATCCGCGCCGGAATCATCATCATTTTTTTTCTTTCTTTTACCCATTTACTCTGATCCCTTTTTCTTATTGGGCGGAATAAAAGCCAGAAGTTTCTGTTCAAGAATTCTTGGATTGTCTCCATTGGAAAGCGATATGATGCCCTGAATGGTCATCTCTTTTGTCAACATTTCTTCTTTGCTTCGGGTTCTAAGTTTTCCTGCAATGGGCATACAACAGAGATTCGCCATAACCGAACCATAAAATGTCGTTAGCAATGCTACCGCCATGGCCGGCCCAATGGTACTTGGATCATCCATACTCTGGAGCATCTGTACCAATCCGATTAATGTACCGATCATCCCCATTGCTGGAGCGAAAGTACCCATGCTGGTAAAAACTTCAGCGCCCAGTTGGTGTCTGGTTCTGACATAATCAACTTCCGTATCCAGAATTTCTCTGATCTCCTGGGGTTCCAATCCGTCAATTGAGAGTTGCACCCCTTTCTTTAAAAAATCATCTGTAACGTCCTTTATTTCGCTTTCTAAAGCAAGAATCCCCTCTTTTCGAGTCTTGGTGGCAAATCCGGTAAATCTTTTGATGAGTTCGTCAATAGATATATTTTTACTAAAAAGTGCTTTTTGTACCACTTTTAAGACACCAAGAACTTCTTTTAAGGGATAAGCGATCAACGTTACGCCAATGGTTCCACCCACAACAATCATTAATGAGGGCACATTGACAAAAATGTTGAGTCCGCCGCCCATAAAGATGGCGGTGAGTACAAGTCCAAAAGCAGAGACAATACCCAGGACGGTTGCGATGTCCATAAAATCTCCTAATATTTTTTCGAATAATTGTTTTGATAAATAATTCTATATCTGAATGTACAGCAACCTTTATGCCATATCGATTTTTGAAGGAAATATTTTTTATAAAAGGAAGATTTTAAAGATATTACAGTTAGATATGAATACTTGAAATTCATTCAAGCAGGCGCGTTGGGTGAAGTCGCGTCAAGGATTGAGGCAAACGTCAAAATCCTGACATTTGTCTCAATACAAGGTTTAAGGCCGATGAACTTGCAAAATTTCAAAATTCGACGGCAAAAGACAAAACTTTAAATTCCCCTGCATAAAAGAAGGATAAAAAGATGTATAAATTCAGAGGGATTAGATATACTTATGTCATACGTCGCAGTGGTTTGTTCTGTCAAATCGACGCTACAGTCTCGCAAAGCAAGAATTTGACAGTGCTGGGAATGCAACGCCACGCAATCCCGCTGAAGCGGGATTTGCGAAGCAGTCAAGGTTGGCCTATTTGACGTTTTGTGAGAAAGCGGAAATTCCGATCTGTGGAGAGTAACCGTTGGCCTGAAAAACCGGTTAATCGCTAACAATGCGTAACCGGTTCAACAGACCGACGGGTTAAAGTTAAACATTACCTCTTGAGATTAATCAATTCTGCAAGCATTTGGTCCGTTACGGTAATAATTTTCGAATTGGCCTGGAATCCTCTTTGGGTGGTGATCATCTTGACGAACTCGTTGGCAATATCAATGTTTGACTGCTCAAGGGAGTTTGCCGAAATGTTTCCCGTTCCGTTCGATCCCGGTTTGCCTGTAATCGGATCTCCGCTAAGCCTCGTCTCCCGGTAGAGATTGCCTCCTGCTTTAAAAAGGCCGTCGTTGTTCT
>JASFGF010000339.1:0-3810 GCA_050123915.1 Desulfobacterales bacterium
GAACCGACGACATTCTCCACCTGTATCTTATAAGGCTGGTTACGCATGTCCGTTGCACCAAGTTTGGAAGTTATGTCGTACAAGATTTTTTCCACCCAGAGCGTTAACTCTTCGGGTTTCATGTCTTTAACTTTTTCACTCTGATCAGCGACCTGAAACAACCGCTGCGACATAAACAACGCCTCATTGGCTTTTTGCTGCATCATTTCTTTCTCGTAAGGATGTTGAGTAATAAATGCGTCGGCTTCAGAGAGTTTATTCTGGGCAAGTTTAAAAGACCGGGGCGCTATTTTGTCAACTCTATTGTTTTTTGCCCGTTCGATAAGCTTGCGCACTTCTCCAAGAGTTTCGATTTTAATGGCACGCAATTCAAGACTGCGAAAGGTTTCAGTGAGCGCTGTCTTGCGTTTTTCAGCATATGCCAGGTCACCTTTTTCAATGGCTTTTGTAAGACTCAGAAATTGTTGCTCAGCGTCGGTATAATCATATCCTAATTTTGCGGCACCTGCTTGTCGTGCAAGATTGCGACTTTTAATCAAGTCGCCCATTGTGGTTCGTGTAACTCGTGTTATTTCTTCAGCTTTTCGAAGCTGGGCCTGTCCCTCGGCGATATTGCCAAGGACTTCGGCCAGCTCTTCTCCCTGCTTAAGCCCTTTTTTGGCCTGATTAAGGGATGACTCCGCTTTTGCGAACCAGGTGGGAGCCAGAACATTGAGTTGGTTTTTATATGCAGCGGCGATATCATTTTCCAGACGGTTAATTTGATCGGTGGGATTCTTTGATTCGCCAACGGGTTTGACATTGAGACTGGTGCTTGTACAGGCACCGACAAATGATAATAATACTATCATTACAATAATATAAAAAATGTTTTTGCCCATCATCATGGCGGTCTCCTTTCATGTTTTGGAACGTTCTTAACCTAAACAACTCGCAAATAAATGACATTCAAGTTTCGTTATCAATGGCAATACAGTATAGCAGTCCGAAAAAATTTTAAAGGAAAAATGATTGGGCAGGATAATATTATTATTTTAGGATTCAGTTTTTTTCCCCCACCCTTTAAAGGAAGACAGGACAGGGTGGGGACGATCAGATGGCTTAAATGATATTATATTTTACCCTTTTCACCCAGGTATTACATAACAGAAGAACCGATCCCGGCCTTGTAAAATTCCCGGTTCATGCGGGCGATATTTGAAATGGAAATCTCTTTGGGGCATTCTGCTTCGCATTCTCTTTCATTGGAGCAGTTGCCGAAGCAGAGTTCATCCATCTTTTTGACCATAGCCAGGGCCCGTTGGGCAGCTTCGGGTCTTCCCTGGGGAAGCAGGGCAAATTGGGAAATCTTTGCGCCGGTAAAAAGCATGGCCGATGCATTGGGACATGAAGCAACACAGGCGCCGCATCCGATACAGGCCGCTGCATCCATGGCTTTTTCCGCAATTTCCTGGGAAATCGGTATGGCATTGGCATCCGGGGCACCCCCGGTGTTTACGGAAATATATCCCCCAGCAACGATGATCTGATCAAATGCGCTGCGATCCACAGCCAGATCTTTGATAATGGGAAATGCCCTGGCTCGCCAGGGCTCGATGACGATGGTATCCCCATTGGAAAAATGCCGCATGTGAAGCTGGCACAGTGTGGTCCCTTTTTCCGGGCCGTGGGCCCGGCCGTTGACCACAGCGCCGCACATGCCGCAGATCCCCTCCCGGCAGTCGTGATCAAATGCAATGGGATCTTTCCCGTCCAGGGTCAGCTGCTCGTTAACCACATCGATCATTTCCAAAAAGGACATGTCTGTTGAAATATTGGCAGCATGATAGGTTTCAAAACCGCCTTTCTTTTCAGCGCTTTTTTGGCGCCAGACGTTTAAAGTGATGTTTATGCTTTTGGTCACTTGTAACTCCTTTGTGTGAGTTCGACATTTTCAAAAACCAGCGGTTCCTTATGGCGTTGGGGCTCCGTGTCATCCCCTTTATATTCCCAGGCAGCCACATGACAAAAATTCTCATCATCACGCTTGGCCTCATGTTCCTCGGTCTGGTATGCCTCGTTGAAATGACCGCCGCAAGATTCTTTACGTTCAAAGGCATCCATTACCATCAGTTCGGCAAACTCGAGGAAATCAGCCACCCGCCCGGCACGTTCCAGACTCTGGTTAAAGTCTTCTGACACGCCGGGAACCAGTGCATTTTCCCAAAACTCCTCTCGAAGCGCCTGGATCTGTTTTCTGGCCTTTAAAAGACCGTCATCGTTTCTGGACATGCCGCAGTATTCCCAGAGGATGTGACCCAGTTCACGGTGAAAGTCATCCACCGTTCGTTTTCCGTTAATGGACAGCAGCCTGCCGGTCCGTTCAGTGACATATTGAGTTGCTTCTTTAAACGCTGGATGATCAGTAGTCACGTCCGTGTGATCCATCCCGGCGAGGTAGCCGCCAATGGTATATGGAATCACAAAATAACCGTCCGCCAATCCCTGCATCAAAGCACTGGCGCCGAGACGGTTGGCTCCGTGGTCCGAAAAGTTGGCTTCTCCCAAAACAAAAAGTCCCGGCAACGTACTCATGAGATTGTAATCCACCCAAAGTCCGCCCATGACATAATGGATTGCCGGATAGATCATCATGGGTTCTTCATAGGGGTTTGATGCGGTGATCTTTTCATACATCTGAAAAAGGTTGCCGTATTTTTGAGCGATGACGTCTTTGCCGTCTCTTTTTATGGCGTCCTTAAAATCGAGATATACCGCAAAGCCGGTTTCTCCGACACCCTTTCCCATATCGCACTGGGCCTTGGCATTTCGCGACGCCACATCTCTCGGAACCAGGTTGCCGAAACTCGGATATTTTCTTTCAAGGTAATAATCCCTTTCAGATTCGGGGATCTGGTTCGGCGATCGTTTGTCTCCGGGTGTTTTCGGCACCCAGACGCGACCGTCATTCCGCAAGCTCTCACTCATGAGGGTCAGTTTGGACTGGTAGGTTCCATGTACCGGAATGCATGTGGGATGAATCTGCGTATAACATGGATTGGCAAAAAACGCGCCTTTTTTATAGGCCCGATACGTTGCACTCACATTGGATGCCATGGCATTGGTTGAAAGAAAAAAGACATTGCCATATCCACCGGTGCACAGGACGACGGCATCGGCGGCGTGGCTTTCGATGTCGCCGGTGACCAGATTTCTCACAACAATGCCCCTTGCCTGTCCGTTAATGACCACAAGATCCAGCATTTCCCGGCGAGGAAACAGGGTAACCCGGCCGGTCGCCACCTGCCGCATCAATGAGCTGTATGCGCCTAAGAGAAGCTGCTGCCCGGTCTGGCCTCTGGCGTAAAATGTTCTGGAAACCTGAGCGCCGCCAAAGCTTCGATTGGCCAAAAGCCCGCCGTATTCGCGTGCAAAGGGAATCCCCTGGGCAACACAATGGTCGATGATATGATTGCTTACTTGGGCAAGACGATAGACATTGCCTTCTCTGGCTCTGAAATCACCGCCCTTGATCGTATCGTAAAACAGACGCCAAATACTGTCCCCGTCATTTTGATAGTTTTTGGCGGCGTTGATTCCGCCCTGGGCGGCAATGCTGTGGGCACGCCGCGGGCTGTCCTGAACACAAAAGTTTTTCACATAATAGCCGAGCTCGGCAAGCGAAGCAGCGGCTGAACCACCGGCAAGACCGGTGCCCACCACAATAATATTATATTTTCTTTTGTTGGCTGGATTGACCAGTTTGAGTTCAAAACGGTGTTTATCCCATTTTTCCGAAAGGGGACCTGAAGGAATTTTTGCGTCAAGCAT
>JASFGF010000340.1:0-3810 GCA_050123915.1 Desulfobacterales bacterium
ACTGATTTAGATAGAAGCGACTTGGTTTCTCGGATAGGG
Organism: Desulfobacterales bacterium; assembly: GCA_050123915.1. GTDB lineage: Bacteria > Desulfobacterota > Desulfobacteria > Desulfobacterales > UBA11574 > UBA11574. Next base: position 40 of record JASFGF010000340.1, read on the forward strand.
CACTAAAAATCCAATTCACAATACTCAAATTACAAATAATATTAAAATTACAGATTCCAATGACCAAAACATTTCAATCACTTGAATATCTTGCCGTCATTTTATCTATTTTGAATTTTGAATTTCGGTCATTGATATTCTTTTGAGATTTGTATTTTGGTGCTTGGAATTTTCATGATTTTCAAAAAGGCGGTCATTTTTTATCAAACAATTACCGGTTTAAATTATGCACCCCTGTATAAAGACCAAAGAAGGGTTTAAGTATGAACATAAGGAGGAGAGAACACCTCCGATGAACATCTTTTGTTTTGACAAAAGTGCGTTTGAAATTTTATAAAAAACGTTTTAATACCTGAAAGACTTATAGCCTTTCTTAAAAATAACATTCCGTTTCATCCTGAGGCTGACTGAAATTGTGACCGCAAGCAATTCAATCGGAACATATTTTTAAAAACTGCTATAGATGATAATCTATTGAAATTGAGGCGAATAATGAAATTTTTTGTATGTGTTATCGGCATGGTCATGGTGGTGGAGGGGCTTCCGTATTTTGCATTTCCTGAAAAAATGAAGTTCGTCATACAAAAGGTGATTGAAATGCCGGATAAGGCCCTTCAAAAATTTGGTTTTGTGCTTATGTTAACGGGAATATGTTTAGTTTATCTTGGAAAACGGTAAAACAGCATTACCAAAATTCCTGAAATCTTAATGCGATATGCTGTCTTGAAAATTATGTAACTCATTGAAATAAATATTCTGGCATTTCAGCACTCTTCCGATACTTGGCGGGATGAGCAACGTAAACGAATTTATTTAGGATCGATTTAATGAAAGATCGCAGAGAAGGTGTCCGGCAGGTGCTTTTAAAAGGAATTTTCTGGCGGATTCTGATCATCGAAAGTATTCTGCTGGTATGGTCTTTACTGTACAGGGCACTTTCAGATCATCATGCCCAACCTGTGGACCTGTTCTGGTATGCGGTGAGGATTACCATTCTGGTTGCCATCATTATCCTTTTTGTGATGGTGACGTTTCGAAAGTTTCTCAATAAAAAAATCATTTTCCCCCTGGAAGCGATTTCCGCTTCGAACCGGCGGTTAAAGGACAGTAATTCCTCTGAGACTGATATGGAGGTGGCAGATGATGTCCCTGTTGAAATCAGAGAGATCGTCGCTACACGAAAAGAAATGCTGGCAACCCTATTCAAGGTTTCAGAAGAACGTTTGCGTTTGGTCAATTTTGTTCGAGACATGTTCGGTCGATACCTGTCAAAAAAAGTGGTCGATAATATTCTGGAATCACCTGAAGGCCACAAAATCGGCGGTCGGAGGAAAACCGTTACCATACTGATGTCGGATATCCGTGGATTCACCAGTCTATCTGAAACCATGGATCCGGAAATAATGGTCCAGCTCTTGAACCGATATCTTGGACGAATGTCCAAGATTATTTTAAAATATGACGGCATCATCGATGAGATTATGGGCGATTCGATTTTGGCGGTTTTCGGCGTTCCCGAAAAACAGGAAACAGATCCGGCCCGTGCGGTGGCGTGTGCCATTGCCATGCAAAATGCGCTGGATGATTTGAATGGCGAGTTAACTCATGAAGGACACCCTCTCCTTGAAATGGGTATCGGTATCAACACCGGCAGTGTGGTCGTTGGGAACATCGGGTCCGAAGTGAGAATGAAATATGCGGTTGTGGGTTCGGCTGTTAACACAGCGGCGCGTATCGAATCGAATACCGTCGGCGGACAGATTCTGCTTGGAGAATCCACGTATGACCTGATCAAAGAAACGGTGACGTGTGACGCCCCTCAGGCATTCATGATGAAAGGCATTAAAAGACCTTTGGTGGCCTATGCCGTAAAACGTATCGGGCCTCCATTTAACCTTGAATTAAAGTTGCGGGAAACACCTGAAGCCGGGGTTGATATGAATCTGCCCTTTAGGTGCTGGAAAGTGGAACACAAGAAAATTGGCGGCAGTGCCGTTTCAGGTGAGACCGTCATGGTGGGCGAGAATTCAATCGTTGCATCGATTGTTCCTGGTTTTGATCCTTTGACGGATATCAAGCTGGTTTTCGATTTTTGTGCAGAGGCCCACTGTTTCGAAGATATTTATGCCAAGGTATTGTCTGTGAAAGAAAAAGACGGAACATACCTTCATCAACTCCAGATCACGTCCATCGATTCGAAAGACAGGGAGATCCTGGATGAGTGGATGAAAGATGCTTCTTAGCGGCGTTTTAGAGAGATCAGGTGTTGGGGAATGTTTTTGTTAAACAGCTCAATAAACCCATAAACGCTAAATTCCAAGCAACAAATTTCAAACAAATCTCAAATTCCAAATACGAATGATCCAAACTAAACGGACAATGTTTTTCTTCATCGCTAATGTCGGAATCTCGGATGAGCTTGAATAAGCGCCCGGGTATACGGGTGGCTGGGATTCTGAATAATATTTTCCGCCGGCCCGATTTCCACCAGTTCGCCTTTGTATATGACGGCAATCCGGTCACATAGATACCGGGCGGCGGCAAGGCTGTGGGTGATAAAAAGAAAGGTCACGTTCAGTTTTTTCTGCAGGTCAGACAGAATGTTAAAAATATGAATCGCTATTGACGCATCGAGCATCGATGTGGGCTCGTCAGCCACCACGAATTCCGGTTTCAGCACCATGGCCCGGGCAATAGCGATTCGCTGGCGCTGTCCACCGCTCATCTGATGAGGGTATCGATAAAAAAAGTCGTCCGGGGGGGAAAGGCCCACAGAATTCAGACTTTCCCGAACCATATCCTTGCGGGTTTCCGAATTGCCCACGTTGTGGACGACCAGGGGTTCAGAAACGCTATCATACACTGAAAGATAAGGATTTAGAGACTGGTAGGGATCCTGGAAAATCATCTGTACCTTTCTGCGAAAATTTTTCAAGGCCTTTTTTTTGAATTTGGTAATGTCATTTCCGTCTAACAATAATTTTCCATGGTCCGGCTCTTCCAGTTTAACGATGAGACGGCCGGTGGTGGTTTTGCCGCTGCCGCTTTCTCCCACCAGACCGAAAATTTCACCTCTGTAGATATCTAAAGATACCTGTTTTAGCGCAATAACCTCTTTTGGGTCTCCTTTAAACAAAGAGGCTCTGGTTCGGTACGTTTTAGAGATGTCTTCCAGCTGTAGGATAACCTTGTTTGGCTCTTTCATGACAAAACCTTTTTCATTTGCATTGATTGCAAAGGGCCTTGTGAGTCGGCGAAATTTCTACCCATTCAGGTGCCATAAGACGGCAAGCGGCTTCCGCAGCGGCGCACCGTTCACAAAAACGACATCCTGTGGTCGGATTAATGAGATCGGGAGGTTTGCATAGATAAGAGTCTGGTTGAACGACATCTTTGTCCAATGTCAGATATGACGCCAGGAGCGATTTGGTATAAGGATGCATCGGTGCATCAAAAACGTCTTCAATGCGACCATATTCAACCAGTTGGCCGGCAAACATAATGCCGATGTTATCACAAATATCTGCCACAACGGCGATATCGTGGGAAATGAATATCACACTGATGTTCAGTTTATTTTGAAAATCTTTAATGGCGCTTAAAATTTGATCCTGCACAATAACGTCCAGGGCGGTTGTGGGTTCATCTGCAATGATCAGCGATGGATGGCAGGCCAGTGCCATGGCAATAATGGCCCGCTGTTTCATGCCGCCGCTGTAATGATGCGGGTAGTCTCTCATACGGTCCAGCGGTATCCCCACCAGGTCAAAG
>JASFGF010000341.1:0-3806 GCA_050123915.1 Desulfobacterales bacterium
GAGCGATTTTCAAGTTTTACGCAGATACAAGAAAAATGTTGTTTCGATAGAGTCGTCTATGCAGAACGGCATCTGAAGAAGTAGATGCGGTGATCCTCCTGAGGCGGATAAAAATTGGAAATCCCGCAGGGTTTCAGATTATTGAAATTCAGAATGGCAGAATACCTTGAAAATATTATCAAATTAACTATTTTAAAAATTTGAAACGTTCAGTTTAGGTTAAGGGCTTCCAATGCCTCCTGAGCCGCCTCTTTCACATCAACACCGTATGGACCGTTCAAAACGGTTTCAAGTTTTGGAATCATTCCCTTATCCCCGGATTTTCCCAAAAGATAAAGAATATCCCCTTTGACCGTATCTTCGGCCGTTAAAAAACAATCCAACAAATAGGGTAGGGTTTGATGAACCAATGTTTGATTTTCCTCGGCAATGGTTTCAAAGGCCACCATGGCTGCCAGGCGAACCGGCCATTTTTTGTGAACCAGAAGTTCCGTAAATGCCGAAAATATTTTTCCGCTGTCGAGCATCATTCCGGCCACTTCTAAGGCTTTTCCTTCTTCAAACATGGCTTTCAATGATAACGCACTGAGTCGAGACGGATCCCGGTTCAAAATCATGTCGACAATTTCTTCGATCTGAATCGATCCAGTCCAGTAAAATTGATCATCCAGCAAAACTGTCGGTGCAGATTGAATCTTATCAGATGTCGCCATTTCCGGAAAAAATGCACCGTCAATGATGGTCAGTTTTATGGATTCACTCGCCGCCGCAAGACCCAGCAGCTGCTTTACGGCTGCCGGACAAAATGGACAATGGGGCATAATATAAACTTTCAACAGGGCGGGAACCCGAATTTGATCCACCTTTTTATGAACCGATAAAGGACCGCTTTGGGTTTGGCCATCACCGTCGAAAAGCGCACTCAGGAACGGTTCAAGTTCCTTACTTGTTGGAATCATCTGATATCCAACATTACCGATCCGGATAACCGGTGATTTTGATTCGTCGTCTTTTTCTTGTTTTATTTTAATCTTAGGCACAACGCGCACCAAATCATTACAGAATTCTTTAAATGTCTGGCTGCGCTCATCATCGGTTAAAATCAGATGGATGCGTATGTCACCTTTAAGTGTTTGACTCCAGTCGGCGATTTGTTTTTTTTCTTTTTCCGGAATCATTGCTTTTTCATCTCTAAACTTGATGAACTAGTAAAAAGTCAAAATTAAGACGGCAAAGTAAAAAGTTCAAGTTCAAGGCATCGCGAATTTCGTGGAATGAGGCGTACTTTTATGCACACCGCAGTGAACACGAAATGAAGCACAACTCAGAAATTGGACTTTTTACGAAGCCGTCAAACTTGACTATCGAGCAAAGCAGGACTTAAACCGCTTTGCGATCTCATTCTCCACCCATCGCATGTCATTTTTCTCCCTGCCGATGCGATAAATATCGACGATCGCTTCGGCGCGAGATTTGGCGTTTTGATAACCTTCAGTCACTGCTTTTTCTATCAATTCCCAGTCACGTGTTTGAGTAAATTTTTGAAATGCCTCAATGATTTGAGGAAATAATATTTTGGTAAAGCTTTCTATAAAAGCAACGTAAAATGCCAAAGAAGCTGTTTTTCGCTCGATGATGATATGCTTCAATGTTCCGTATTCGCTGGTGTCGGCCAAAAGGTCTTTAACGGCTCGGGTTAAAAGTTCGATGGGGGTGTGGGGAAACGCTGCAATAATTTCTTGCCATGTTTTGCGGTCAAAAACCGTGTCCTGAATTTCGCCCAACTCATGATAAATGTATGTATCTGTTTCATTGGCGGCAATGGTAAGCAAATTACGGTGTAAATCTTCAGGTGTCTGTTCTTTCAATCCATAGTCTTCCAAGCCGAATCTTAAGGCATAACGACCTGATTTCTTAATATAAAATATTTGATCCCAGAGATAAAGTCTGGCGGATTCTTTTCGAACATAAATACAATTGTCCTGAGACAGTGCAGGAATGGTCAACAGATCTCGAGCAAGCTCCTCTCCGAGAATAAATATCGTAATTCCGTTTATTTCTTTCTTGTCCTCAATTGCAGCCAGAAAAAAAGAAGGTTTAAGGCTCCGGGCATAGCCGCCCCCGTAGATGTATCCGCAGGGTTCCAAAATCGCATTGATTCCTTTGACATCAAATGGATCGAATCGATGCCCGGAAAGGATGATGTCGCCAAAATCTTTTTCTAGCAGTTTTTCCCATATTTCCTCTTTGTCTCCAATCCATTTTAAAACCTCTGATGGATCATTTTCAATCCAGGGATCCAATCTGTTTTCCCACTTGTATAAATCCCGCAATCGCAATGCCAAACCGCAGATGGAATAGAGTCCGGCATGCCGGGCATCCGCAATATTGCAGTTCTCAAGGACTTGGTCGGTGATGTCACCTATTCGAAACATGTTCTTTTGATTCCAATTCATAACAAACGCGCCTGAGGGTCTTTAAGCGCAATAAAAATATCTTTTGCAGAGATTGCACCTTCTCTTAAAATTTTTGGGGGATCGACGGTCACATCCACGACGGTTGAGCCGATACCACCTTTGAGCGGCCCGGCATCAAGAATCAGATCCACTTTATCCGAAATTCGCGGATCAATATCTGAAACCGATGAACATCCCAACTTGCCGGTAACATTGGCACTTGTAGCGGTAAGAGGGCATCCCGCAGCCCTTGAGAGGGCGAAAGCAACCGGATGCTGCGGCATTCGAATACCGACTTTGTCGGTATCTGCCAACAGGTTTGTCGGCAGCGTGTCTTTGGCGTTGAAAATAAAGGTGACCGAACCCGGCCAGAAACAGTTCATTAGGTGTATGGCTGTCGAAGAGACATGTTGAACAAGTTTTGTCAGCTCTTTTCGATGGGATATGAGGATCGGCAAAGGTTTATGATAAGACCGCTGCTTTATTTCAAAAACCCTATCCACAGCTTCTGGGTTCAAGGCATCTGCCCCCAATCCATAAAGATACTGGGTGGGAAACACAATGACCCCGCCGTCTTTTATAATCCGAGCGCTCGCAACGATATGAACATTTCTGAGATTTAATGGGTCAGCCTGAATGATTTTTAAGCGTTTTGGCTTTTTGATCAACGTGTTTTGCGAGCTCCTTTTTATAGGTTTCCAACTCTTTTGCAAGTGTTGGGTCTGAAAGGGCAAGTATCTGTATTGCAAGGATACCTGCATTTTTTGCCCCTGGTTTTCCAATGGATACTGTGGCCACAGGAACCCCGGGAGGCATTTGAACCGTGGAAAGGAGCGCGTCGAACCCCTGAAGGCAAGATGAATCTATGGGAACGCCGATTACCGGAAGCGATGTATATGCTGCCAGATTCCCGGCAAGATGTGCGGCATGGCCGGCCCCGGCGACAATCACTTTTATGCCTCGCTTGTGGGCGGAAGCGGCAAACTTGGCCGCCTTTTTAGGGCTCCGGTGTGCAGAGGCCACCGTCATTTCATAAGATATGCCGAATTTTTTTAAAACCAAAGCGGTTTCTTCCATCACATTAAGATCCGAATCGCTTCCCATGACAATGCCAACTCGAGGCAGCTGATCTTGTTGTTTTAAAGCCTTATCTCCTTTTTTCAAATAGACCTCCTTATAGGTTCGCGAGACGTTCCAACACATCTTGTTTCTTTTGTTCCAGCGCCTTACTGCGAATCGTAGCACCTTTTATCCCGCCGTTTAAGGTAATTTCCGAAAGATAATACGTCCCATCATCCGTAATATGGATATCCAGATGCGCATAGGGAAATTTACCGCGATCCATTGCTT
>JASFGF010000342.1:0-3802 GCA_050123915.1 Desulfobacterales bacterium
TTTATGGTATTTACTCAGGGTAACCCGGATAAAAATGTTTTCAAACGTTACTTTGATTATCTTGAGAATCTGTTTTCCTTTTTACACTACGATGTTAAGGGCACCATTGTGGGCACTGGAACAAGAAATAAAAACGATATCTTAGATCAGACAGACGTTCTCGAAAAAGCAAAGGAAATCGGCAAAAAACTGGTGGTATAGACCCTATCAGAATAACATTCCGTTTCCATCGGAACATATTTATAGAAACTGCTTTAGAATCTATCTCAAAAATAAGATTAGGGCTCAGGAATAGCAAGTTGAGCTTTGCAAAATCCCGAGAATCGGGGGCGTGGATCGGTGAAAAAACGGAGCATACACCTAGTATGTGAGCATTTTGAACCGTTCCACAACGCTGCCATGGGCACTTAGATTGTTTTTGAGATAGGTTCTAATGTAAAATCTGGCTTAAAAACAGCTTGGTCCGGTCATGCTGAGGGTTTTCGAAAAATTCATGGGGGGTGTTCCCCTCGACAATTTGACCGAAATCCATGAAAAGGACCCGGTGAGCCACGCTCTTGGCAAATCCCATTTCATGAGACACCACGATCATGGTCATCCCTTCCCGGGCCAGCTCGATCATAACATCCAGGACCTCTTTGATCATTTCCGGATCAAGGGCGGAGGTGGGCTCATCAAAAAGCATGACTTTCGGGTTCATGCACAAACTTCTGGCAATGGCGACCCGCTGCTGCTGGCCGCCGGACAGCTGCCCGGGATATTTTTTCGCCTGTTCGGCAATATGCACCTTCTCCAGATAATACATGGCGGTTTCTTCAGCTTCCTTCTTTGGCACTTTTCTCACCCATATGGGACCCAACGTCAGATTTTCGATGATGCTCAGGTGGGGAAAGAGATTGAAATGCTGAAACACCATACCGACTTCCGTACGAACTTTCTCGATATTTTTGATATTATTGGTCAGTTCGATGCCGTCCACCACAATGCGTCCCCGTTGATGCTCTTCCAGCCGGTTGATGCAGCGGATGAGTGTCGATTTCCCGGACCCTGAAGGGCCGCAGATGACAATGCGTTCCTGTTTATGAACGGTGAGATTGATTCCCTGAAGTACATGGAAATCACCGAACCATTTGTGCATATCGACGATCTCTATGATGGCTTCGTCAGACAGCGTTTCTTCCGTAGTGACTGAGGATTCTGTGTCCATAAAAACGTTTAATTTCCCCTCGATAATTCTTTTTCCAACTTTCTACTGTAATTTGACATGGAAAAACAACCCAAAAAGTAAAGAATAGCCACGAAAACATAGGCTTCTTTGCTGAATCCCATCCATTCCGGGTTGGAAAGGACGGTTTGGGTGGTTTTGAGTAAATCATAAAGGGCGATAATGACCACAAGGGATGTGTCTTTAAAGGCAGAGATGAGAATGCTGACCGTAGGCGGAATAACGATTTTCAATGCCTGGGGCAAGATAATCAGACGCATGGTCAAATAATAGTTCAACCCCATCGATTCAGCCGCCTCATACTGCCCCTTGGACATCCCCTGAAGCCCGCCCCGAACCACTTCTGCAATATAGGCGGCCGTGAACAGAATAATGGCCACCTGGGCCCGGAGGATCTTGTTGATAGTCAGTCCCTCAGGCAGAAACAGCGGGAAAATAATCGACGACATAAAGAGCAGGCTGATCAAGGGAACCCCCCTGATCAATTCAATATACACGATGCAGAGTGTTTTTATGGCACGCATTTTAGACTGACGACCCAGTGCCAAAACAACCCCAAGCGGATATGCCGCCGTGAGTCCGAAAACAGAGAGTAACAGCGTTAGCGGCAGTCCCCCCCACTGGGTGCTCTCCACCGGATCAAGTCCAAAAAAGCCCCCTCTCAAAAGCAGACCCATGATAAAAAGACCTGCGATCCAGGCATATGCCAGGGGTTTTTTCCAGAGTTTACGGTTCTGACTGAAAAACAGCAGGGCAAAGAGGATTATCATGGCCAAAAGAGGCCGCCACTGAAGATCGTAAGGATAGAACCCGAACAGGATAAACCGGAAATTCGATGCAATAATCGACCAGCAGGCACCGCCGGCATCGCGACACGCCTGTCCCGTGGTATTCCAAACACTGTCGATGAAGGCCCATCGAAAAAAAGGCACCGCGGTTGTCCACAGAAAAAAAAGCGTCACCAGGGTCAGCGCTGAATTAAACCAGCCGTTAAATAGATTGGCTCTTATCCAACCGATAACGCCCACACTGACCACCGGCGGTCTGATTTCCTCTTTTCTGGAAGTATGTGCAATATCTGTCATTGATTTTTCGTCTATAAATTACAAATTCCAATACCCAATCTTAACTTCCTGTTCTCCGCGACCTCCTCACCTTCTAATTACATATGTGTCCATTTGCGGTCATCTATTTTCTAATTTCTATTTCCTGTTTTATAAGCTGAGCATTCAACAAAGCAAATCTCATCTGTGGATAACTGAAACCCGGTCCTCCGGGACAGATTTTTTATTTATCGTTCCACCAAAGCGGCCTTTTTATTATACCAGTTCATAAAGGCCGATGTCAGCAAACTGAAAATAAGATAGACCAGCATAATCAGCGCCACGCCTTCAATGGCCTGGCCGGTCTGGTTAATGGTCGTGTTGGCCACGGATACAAAATCAGGAAATCCGATGGCCACCGCCAGCGAGCTGTTTTTGGTCAAATTCAGCATCTGGCTGGTGAGCGGCGGGATGATCACCCGAAGGGCCTGGGGTAATATCACGAGGTTGAGCACCATGGGTGGCCGAAGACCTAAAGACATGGCAGCCTCTGTCTGGCCTTTGCTGACAGATTGAATTCCTGCCCGGACAACTTCTGCGACAAATGCGGATGTATAGAGAACCAGACCCAAGAGGAGAGCAATGAACTCCGGAGAGAGGGTCAGACCGCCGATGAAATTAAACCCCACAAGCCTCGGCACATTCAATTCGGTGGGGGCGCCCCCTATCCACCAGGTGAGCAATGGAAGCCCCAACAAAAGCCCCATGGACACTCGAAATACCGGGAAAAGCTGACCTGTCCGTTCCTGACGTTTTTTTGCCCACCGATGGATGAAATAAACGATAATACAGCCGGCCAGAAAGGCCAGAGCCATATAACCATGTACCGGATGGGCCTTGGGAATGGTAAACGCAACCCCTCGATTGCACAAAAAAACACCCGGGATGGGATGAAGGGCCTGTCTGGGAGATGGAAAGGTTTCGTAAAAAATGGCATACCAGAAAAACAGTTGCAGCAGCACCGGTATGTCCTGCATCACTTCAATATAAATCGCTGCCAGTCTCGATACCAGCCAATTGGTGGAAAGCCGTGCCACGCCGATAAAAGTGCCCAATATTACCGTGATGATAATGCCGACAAAAGAGACATATAAGGTGTTTAAAGCGCCAACGATGAGCGCGCGGCCGTAGGAACTGGCCGCAGAATAATCGATCAGAGATTCACCGATTTCAAAGGAAGATTCTTTGTGGATAAAACCGAAACCCGTGGCAATGGATTGTTTTTCAAGATTATGCAGCGTGTTGGAGACAAGATAGTATCCCAACAGCCCCACCATGCAAAGCGTTATGAACTGAAAAAAGATCGCTCTCTTTTTAGGATCGAGCCAGAATGGAACTTTTTCAGATGCGGTATTCTTCACAATTGTTTCTATAGATCGGGGATCAATTTATTTCCATATCATCAAAAAATAAAAAAGGTGCCCTTTTCAGGGCACCTTTTTATCATCTATTATCTGAACGGAGCGGCGTACAT
>JASFGF010000343.1:0-3794 GCA_050123915.1 Desulfobacterales bacterium
TATTGAACCTACGTCCAAGGCCTTTTGGGACGGTGCAGGGTTTGGGTATTCAAAATGAATCGGCAGCATGTTCTCGACACCCTTTACCTGCAGTGGCTGACTACAGAGCAATGATTGTGCCAAATGAAAAGGAAACGATGTCAAAAAAATAATGTATTGAAATAAAAGAGAAAAAGATCGCGCAGATTTTTTCTTGCATTATTCGATTATATTGTTATGTTAACAGGTGTTAACTATACAGGTTTACAGTTGAACCGAAATTTTTAATCCGTTTGATTCGTCTGTCGTGCTGTATTCATTCTTTATGAAACATTTGGATTGAGGAGAATCGTTGTGGATATTGGCAAGCACTGGGAAACGATCGTCGAAACCTTACAGGACGGTGTTTTGGTGATCGATCCGGACGGTAATATTATGTCTGCAAACCCTGCGGCTGAGCGTTTGACGGGTTATTCATCCGAAGAACTGATCGGAAAGTCTTGTCGAATTTTAAACTGCACAGGATGTAAAATTAAAGGGGGAGGACCTGGAGAGACATGGTGCAAGCTCTTTCAGGTCGGTAAAAGCAGAAACAAGAAATGTTTGATTACCCATAAAGATCGCCGCACGGTCCACATTGTCAAGAGCGCAACGGTGTTGCAAGATAGGGATGGACAGATCATCGGCGCCGTAGAAACCCTGACCGATGTATCGCAGATGGTGCGCCAACAGCAAGAAATTGTATCTTTGAGGAAAACATACCATCTGGATGATGGTTATTACGGGATACTGGGTAAATCTGTCGTGATGCAGAACCTGTTTGAACTGATCGAGAATGTTGCCCAGTCGGATGCTCCGGTTATGATTCAGGGTCAAAGCGGTACGGGTAAAGAAATGGTGGCCCGGGCAATTCATCAGGCCGGCATTCGTCGTAACAAGCCTTTTGTTAAAGTGAACTGCGCGGCTTTGAATGAAAATCTTTTAGAAAGCGAACTCTTCGGTCATATTAAAGGGGCTTATACCGGAGCCGATCGGTCGAGAATCGGGCGTTTCGAGGCTGCCCATGAAGGGACCATCTTTCTGGATGAAATCGGGGACATCCCCCTTTCGATTCAGGTAAAGCTTCTTCGAGTTTTGGAGGAAAAAGAAATTGAACGGGTTGGCGACCATCACCCCATTTCAGTCAACGTGCGTATCATTACTGCAACCAACAAAAACCTTGAGCAAATGATTGCCAAGAGACTTTTCCGGGAAGATTTCTTTTTTCGCATCAATGTTTTTCCGCTTCATTGCCCGACTTTGTCGGAACGGATGGAAGATGTTCCGTTCATCGTTCAGAGCTTTATCAAACAAAATTCTATTCAAAGCGGCAAGAAAATTCTGGGTCTCACACCCGAGGCAATGGAGATTCTCTCCTCCTATCCCTGGCCGGGGAATGTCAGGGAACTTAGGAACGCCATCGAATACGCGTTTGTTCTCTGTCCCGGCGGGGCGATTGGAAAACAGCATTTGCCTCCCAAAATATTTAAGACCACAGAAGCGTCTTCAAAACCTTCCATCTGTTTTCAAGATGATTCGGGTGAACGCGAAAAGTTCTTAAAGGTTCTTCAACAAGCCGGCGGAAATCAGTCTGAAGCTGCTCGGATTTTGGGCGTCAGCCGGGTTACCATTTGGAAGCGGATGAAAAAATACGGTATTGAACCGAATAAGGACTTGCATTGATAAAATGTATAGCCTCTCTTTTTGTCCGATTTTCTTATGCGTTATCTACTTGAAAAACATTTTGATAAATGAGATAGATTTTATCAGTAGAAAATAAAACGTTTTTTGGAGGTCGGCATCGATGCCATCTGAAATTTCACTTGAAACCATCGGACATTTAGTCTCAAAAGAACCCTATTATATGAGCACCGGTGACGAGATTAAAATGTTTGAAGCTGCTTTTGATGCCAGACTTCCGGTGATGATGAAGGGTCCCACGGGATGCGGCAAGACCCGATTTGTGGAGTACATGTCGTATCAGCTCAAACGCCCCCTGATTACCGTGGCCTGTCATGAAGACTTGTTTGCTTCCGATCTGTTGGGACGTTATCTTTTGAAAAAGGATGAAACCGTATGGGTGGATGGCCCGTTAACCCGGGCGGTTCGCATGGGGGCCATCTGCTATCTGGATGAAATTGTAGAGGCCCGTAAAGACACAACAGTTGTGATTCATCCTTTAACCGATACACGCAGAACACTTTCCATCGATAAAAAGGGTGAAATGATCCAGGCGCACCCGGACTTTATGATGGTGATATCCTATAATCCGGGATATCAATCCGTTTTGAAAGACCTGAAGCAAAGTACGCGACAACGGTTTATTTCTCTTGAGTTCAATTATCCCGAAGCTTCCAAAGAAACGGAGATTGTTGCCCATGAAGGGAATATCGACAAACAGACCGCTTTAAAACTGGTGTCGCTGGCCGGAAAAATAAGAAACATCAGAGAGCACGGGCTGACAGAAGGGGCGAGCACCAGGCTTTTGATTTATGCCGCTCAGCTCATCGGACGAGGGATACCTGTTCACGATGCCTGCCGAAGCGCCGTTTGCTTTCCACTAACCGACGATGTCAGGCTTCAGGAAACCCTGAACGATCTGATTGAGGACATTTTTTAACCTAACGTGTATCCACGGAGTTTTTTATCGAGGCTTTTGGGGTCTTCCACAAACTTGCTTAACTCTTCCCAAAACCGATGGCTATGATTCTTGATCCGGATATGGACCAGTTCATGTAACATGACGTAATCGATCAATTCATCAGGTAGTCGCACCAGGTTCGCATTCAAGTTGATGTTGTTTTTGTCGGAGCAGCTTCCCCATCGGGTTTTTTGGTTTTTCACAAAAACCCTATTGTATTTAAAACCGTTTCGATTACAAAGTTTATCTAGCCGTTCGACCAGATATTTTCTGGCCTCGACCCTGTCAATGGGTTTACTTTTTTTGAGAACTTCCGCCTGTTTCTCAATGGAAACCATTTTTTCAAGATGCTTGATTATCCAGTTTGTCTTTGAATGTGCAAATTTTTCGGCTGCAGCAAATGATACGCCGCGCGGAACAGCCACTCGTGCCCCTCTGAACGGCCGGATTGACAAACTCATATGCTTGGCCCGGTTGCTTTGTTCAAGCAAAACGTCGCCGACACCTCTTATTCGCAACTTTTTTGATTTCATATTACTTTCCATTATTCCATATCCGAGGCAAGCGTTCAAGCCTCAAAAAATGTTCTATATTTTTATTTAATAGACATCTTTTAAGTTCAAATTTAGAATCCATAAAATCAAAAGGCCCCTGGCGCTGAAAACCAGGGGCCTTAAAGGGAGGCAAAATAGGCAGTACGATAAAAGTACTTACCTAACCCACGCGCAATGATAATGCTGCATTGTATCATGTCAAGGGGTTGGTTTGAGCGATTAAATTGTATTACGATCTGTTAAAACTTCCCTAGGTGAATCTGAGGGATTTCATCAAAGAAAGGAATTTATGTATTATCAACTCGCAGGATCGAATTTTTTCCTTTTCTTTTGTAAAGTAAAGTGCCTGTCCATAAATGAGATATTTTGTTCAAGATCAAGGCATGCGAAAAAATTAACCACCCCGTGAAAGTGCCGGGACAAGCCGGCATATAATTGATATTCTGAGGATTAATTGTTGAGCATAACGAAGAGGTTGGGCAAAATAGCCATTTACGGACAGGCACTATCTATTTGGACATCTGATGCAGGAACACAATCACAACAACATAAGAAACTGTAATACCTAGAATTATACCCAT
>JASFGF010000344.1:0-3790 GCA_050123915.1 Desulfobacterales bacterium
CCATCTTCTTTTAAATCTTCATTCCAATATGCCTACCATCGGGGCCAGCGGGGCCATTGCGGGTGTCATGGGGGCTTATTTGATTCTTCATCCCCATTCCAAAATATTAACCCTGATTCCCATTATCTTTATCCCCTGGTTTATTGAAATTCCGGCGTTTTTCTTTCTGGGTTTTTGGTTTGTTCTTCAGTTTCTAAATGCAGCAGGCAGCCATGGCAATATCGGTGGAATTGCATGGTGGGCCCATATCGGCGGATTTGTTTTTGGAATCGTTTTTTTAAAGATTTTTCTTGCGCTACCCGAAACCGGTGTCAGCGGTAAGATGCGTCGTGTCACTGCCAAAAGAAAAACGCATCGCCTTCAGGTGGTTCGGCCCGGTGGCATTGGTAAAGATCCTCATCTTTATGGAACCATTGACATTACGTCATTCGAAGCACTCACAGGAACACAAAAGCTGATCAATATCCCGAAAGGATTCCAAAAACGGATCGTCAAAGTGATTGTTCCTCCCGGCGTGAAAGAAGGGAGCAAACTTCGTTTGAAAGGTATGGGTAAAACAACTCCCGACGGCCAACGGGGAGATTTGTATCTTAAAGTGTTGATAACATCTTAATCAGACCTAAGCTGAGTGTTTCAAACTTAACCATCCCTCAAATTAGGTCATAATAGCTTAAATGACTGAAAGTACCAGAAGATTACCTTTTCTCCAAAGAAAACATATGACATTGCACCAATGGAAAGAAATGGGCCGAATGGAATGGCAAATTTCAAATTTTTTCCCTTTAGCAGCATAACAATCATTCCTACCAAAGTTCCTGTAAGCGATGCAGCAAAAATGGTAAAGATAACCCCTTTCCAGCCGATAAAGGTGCCAATCATCCCTAAAAGTTTGATGTCTCCCCCCCCCCTACCTTCTTTTCGGGTGATGAGACTATATGTCCATGCCACCAGCAAAAGACTGCCCCCGCCTGCCAGCAAACCCAGCAGAGAGGATTTAAACGTCATGGCAGGTAACACAAATGAAGCCGCAAGGCCGATGGGAATTCCAGGAAGAGAGATGATATCCGGAATGATTTTATGATCAATATCAATAAAGGTGATGACCAGCAGGGATGACGTAAAAACAAAGTATATGACACCCTCCAGAGTCAGGTGAAATTTGAAAAGAATGGCGATGGCAAGAATTCCGGTCATCAACTCAACCAAAGGATAGCGAGGCGAAATGGGTGCTTTGCAGTTCCGGCAACGGCCTTTGAGCCATAAGTAGCTTAAAACAGGAATGTTGTCATAGAATTGAATGGCACTGTTACACTGAGGGCAGAATGAGCGGGAAGGATTTATAATCGATGTTGAAGACGGCAATCGGTAGATGCAGACGTTTAAAAAACTACCAATGCACATGCCGAACATGAAAACCAGGCTGACGAATAAAACGTTAATCATGTTTTATGCGATGTCCTCTTGAATTTCTGATAAGATAATAGTAAGTGCACACTTTAGGGTGAATGTTTTCGTTTATATATGGAGTTTCGTCTCGTGTCAAAGCAACTTTTAAAACCTACGGGAGAAAGGGGTCAATACTATGAGTATGAATGTGGTGGAAAGGATAGATGATTTTGTCAAGGTCAGACATGTTCTTGCAAGTGTTTTTGACAAAAGCGGTTTGGAAACGTTCATACCGGAACTTATCCGGATAAATCCTGAGGTAAAAATTTTTTCAACCGGCGGCACGTACAAAAAAATCAAAGAAATTCTTGGAGACACGGCGGATTCCTGTCTGACACAGGTTTCGGATTACACGGGTCAGCCGGAGACTCAAGGTGGTCTTGTGAAGACGCTGGATTTTAAAATATATCTCGGACTGCTCACCGAAACCTACAATGATGCTCACAATGAGGACATCCAGCGAACAGGTGCCGTTCACATTGATATGACCCTTTGCAATTTATATCCTTTTAAAGATACCATTTCAAAGGAAGGGGTGACGGTTGAAATGGCTCGCGGTAATATAGATATTGGCGGGCCCTGCATGATAAGAGCGTCTGCAAAAAATTATATAAGGGTTGCATCGGTGGTCGATCCATCGGACTATACAGCGATTTTATCAGAAATGGATTCAAATAACGGTGCCATATCTCTGGGTCTTCGCTATCGTCTTGCCCAAAAGGCATTTGATCACACGGCGATTTATGACCGGACCATCTCGGACTTTTTGGGTTCCAAGGCAATTGATGAAATGACTGCGTGTTATACTTTATAGACGGATATCGTATCATATTTTTAACCAAGGCCGCTTCAGATAAGCCAAAAATTGAATCATACCTGAAGCTATTTTGAAATCGAATTGCTTAAAAGGATTAATTCTTACGAAAATTTTAATGGTCTTCAAAAAAAGGAGAAAAAAATGGCTGAAGATTTAAAGAAAATGTATCGGACAATAATGGACGATCACTTTCCACCTGAGATGGAGATTAGTTTTGTAGATCAGGATAACAGACAAACCCTTTTTTATGAAAAAGTGGCTTGGACCATCGATAACATCCAAAAAGGGCTTAGATACGGTGAAAATCCGGGTCAGGAAGCGGCACTTTACAAATTGATCAATGGAAATCTTGTTTTAGGAGAGAGTGAAACGATTCAACCGGGACAGCATTTGGCTTCAGACATTGAACTTTTGCAATCCGGTAAGCATCCCGGTAAAACCAACCTGACCGATGCAGACAACTCGTTAAACATTTTAAGATATTTTGTGGATAAACCCACCGTTGTCATTGTCAAGCACAACAATCCCTGTGGTGTTGCCCGCTCTGATTCATTGGTAGATGCGTATCTAAAGGCAAATATGGCAGACAGGGTGGCGGCCTTTGGAGGATGTATCGCCGTAAACAGGGCCGTAGATCGGGCAACGGCGGAAGCCATCACCGAGCAATACGCTGAAGTGGTTGTTGCACCTGATTTTGAAGACGGTGTAATGGACATTTTTTCAAAGAAGAAAAACCTCCGGGTGATACGTATAGATAATATCAACAGGCTGCAAAGTTTTGTGGGACAAAGATGTGTGGAATTCAAGAGCCTGATTGACGGTGGTGTCATCGCCCAGTGGTCTTTTGTTCCCACGGCCCGGACAAAAGCAGATCTAAAACTTGCTGCATGTGAATATAAAGGCAAGCAGTATCGGGTCAATCGTGAACCCACGGAACAGGAATATAACGATCTGCTGTTCGGGTGGCTTGTTGAATCCGGCATTACATCCAATTCCGTCATTTATGTCAAAGACGAGGTTACCGTCGGCATCGGCACCGGTGAACAAGACCGGGTGGGTGTTGCCGAAATTGCAAGGGACAAGGCCTACCGAAAGCTGGCGGACCGTTACTGCTTTGAAATGCATAATATTCCCTATAATGATTTAAAAGATGAGGATAAAAGGTCGGAAATTGATGCTAAAGTGGCGGATGAAAAAGGGGGACTGATCGGCTCCGCCATGGTCAGTGACGCCTTTTTTCCTTTTAGAGACGGTATTGATGTCGGATTGAAAGAAGGCGTTTCTTCCGTGATTCATCCAGGTGGATCTGAAAATGACTACCAGTCCATCGAGGCTTGTAATGAGGTGGGTGCGACCATGGTCTATACAGGGCAAAGAAGTTTCAAGCATTAATTTGTTTCCATCCATAAATGGCCTTTTTCCGCAATATCGGCGCCAATCTGCGGGATTTTTTTGTGCGACGTACTAAGGTGCGTCTCCTCGCAATCCCTTGATTTTCTTGATCTTGCGAATAAATTCTCATTTCTG
>JASFGF010000345.1:0-3777 GCA_050123915.1 Desulfobacterales bacterium
TAACGATATGATAACATTAAGATACATAACCATCGTTTTCATGATAACGGTATTTCCTTTATTTTTATCGGGAACAGCATCTGCTGACAAAACCCTAACAGATCAGTTGGGACGACACGTAACAGTATCGGATCAACCTCAACGAGTCGTATCTCTTGCCCCAAGCATCACTGAGATTGTTTTTGCTTTGGACCAAGGCCTTCTTTTAAAAGGAGTAACAACATATAGTGATTTTCCGCCCGAAGCCGTAAAACTGCCCAAGGTCGGTTCTTATGTTCATCTCGATCTGGAGAAAATAGTGGCATTAAAGCCGGATCTTTGCATAGCCATCAAGGACGGCAATCCACGAGTGGTTGCCCAACGCCTCGAGTCTTTGAAAATACCCGTATATGCCGTGCACCCCAACAATTTAGAAACTATTATGAAAACAGTTCTGGAAATCGGTTCACTTCTAAATGCCAAAGATCAGGCCGATAAACTGGTTCAGAACATGGATTTAAGGATTCAAAAGGTAACATCTCTGGTGGCAAAGTCCACATATCGTCCCAGGGTCTTTTTTCAAATCGGTGTTTCACCCATCGTGTCCGTGGGGACCCACACCTTTATCCATGAACTCATTGTTGCCGCCGGAGGGATCAACCTTGCGGCTGGACCCATACCGTATCCCCGGTTTAGTCGTGAAAAGGTTCTGGCACTCTCACCGGAAATCATTATTATCACTTCCATGGCACGAAGTGCGGTATTTGATAAAATCAAAGCAGAATGGGAAAAATGGCCCAATATGCCCGCTGCTAGAAACCAGCGCATTTATGTTGAAGATTCCAATTTTTTCGACCGTCCCACACCCCGGTTGGTGGACGGTCTCGAACTATTAATACGGCTGATCCACCCGGAGCTTGTTGAAACGATCCAGTGAAGACCAAAACACCTTTTCTCATCAGACGCGTCGTAACGGCTTCATCTCTGCTGATACTGTTACTGGGTTTTGCCATGGTTTTAGGAATTTCCATGGGATCCACCGATAGTGGAATCAAGGATATTTTTCAAAATCTTTTGGGCACTAAAGATTCGGAGTCCATGCTGAATACGATTATATGGCAAATCCGCTTTCCAAGGGTGCTCCTGGCGGCTCTGGTGGGCGCTGCACTCTCCCTGGGCGGCCTTGTTTTTCAGGCCTTGCTTCGCAACCCGCTTGCAGAACCTTATATTCTCGGTATTTCAGGGGGTTCAGCCATCGGTGCGATTGCCGGCATCCTTATGGGTTTTTCCCGGTTTCCGGGTGTAAGTCTTATGGCTTTTACCGGAAGTATTGTTACACTACTTTTAATATTGGCCATGTCTTCCGGGCAAACGATCCTTAAAAAAGATGCACTTCTGCTTTCAGGCGTAATGGTGAATGCATTTTGTGCGGCAGTGATCATGTTTTTAGTTTCCATGACCCAGGATTCCAGACTCCACAATATTATTTTCTGGCTGATGGGGGATCTTTCCATGGTAGATATGAAACATGTCGGCATTCTTTCCGCAACCCTCTTCCCCTGTTTCGTTCTTGTTTTCTGGCTTTCCAACCCGATGAATCTGCTTCTTTTGGGAAAGGAAATGGCCCAGACCATGGGCGTACACATTAAGCTTGTTACTGTTACGCTTCTTGTGACAACGTCATTTATGGTCAGTGCAACGGTCTCTTATTGCGGTCTTGTGGGATTTGTGGGTCTGGTCATGCCGCACCTGCTTCGACTTGTTTTTGGTCCGGATCATCGGGTGCTGGTACCAGCATGTGTTTTTGGCGGAGGCGCCTACATGGTTTTTTGTGATTTGCTGGCAAGGACCCTTCCAAAACAGGGAGAGATGCCGGCCGGTGTGATCACCGCCATGATCGGAGCACCCCTGTTTATCTATTTATTGAAAAGATCGAGCAAATGAATATGGCAATTGCTGCAAAAAATTTGAGTCATTCATTTGGAGAAAACCTGATTCTCAGAAATGTTTCCTTTCAGGTACCCAAGCGTGATTTTTTTATTATCATCGGCCCCAACGGATCAGGAAAAACCACATTGATGAAAATAATAGCCGGAATTTTAACACCTCAAAACGGTGAGTTAAAGATCCTGAATCGTTCCATCAATCAGTATCATCGCAAAGCTTTGGCGCGGACCATTTCGTTTGTTCCTCAGATGCTTTTCGTCGATTTTCCCTTTACCGTAACCGAAATTGTACTCATGGGACGTTCACCCTATCTTGGCATGCTGGGGCTTGAGGAAGAAAAGGACATGGAAATCGCAAATCAAGCCATCGCCTTTACCGGCTTGGAAAATCTGGCACATCGAAAGCTGGATGAGCTTAGTGGCGGAGAGCAGCAACGGGTCTTTATTGCAAAGGCCATTTGTCAGGAACCTGACATTATACTTCTGGATGAGCCCACAGCATCACTGGATCTTGCCTACCAGGTTCGAATAATGGACTTGATGGAACAACTTAAAACAGAAAAAGGCATTACCGTTGTGATGATATCCCACGATGTTAATCTTGCAGCCATGTATGCGGATCATTTACTTCTGCTGCATAAGGGACAGGTTCTGTGTCAGGGGCTTCCGGATGAAGTGATTACCTACCAAACTTTGGAAGCAGCCTATGGATGTACACTCCTGGTGGATGAAAGTCCTCTTGGTAAAAATCCAAGGGTGACCCTGGTTCCCGGAAAATATTCAATTAGGGAGTAATTTGTGAAAGAAAAAACGCTGGTTATCGGGGGATGCAGAAGCGGTAAAAGCAGCCATGCGCTTTACTTGGCGGAACAGGTTCCCGGACAAAAGATCTTTATCGCAACCTGCGCGCCCCAGGACAAAGAAATGGAACAGCGGGTGTTGCTTCATCGACAACAAAGAAGCAGTGCCTGGAAGACTCTCGAGGTGCCACTTCTTATACCTGAAACAATCAATAAACATAGTCTAAAAGGAAACGTGATCCTTATCGACTGTCTGACCCTTTGGATCAACAACCTTATCATGGATGACGAAGATCCAACAAAAATCGATATTCAAATCCGAAAACTCACTCAATCCATTAAAAAGGCTGAATGCCCGGTGATTTTGGTATCGAACGAGGTGGGTACCGGAATAGTCCCTGAAAACAGACTGGCAAGACTGTTTAGAGATATCACCGGGTTTGTCAACCAGAAAGTCGCAGCCTGCGTGGACCAGGTCATATGGATGGTGGCCGGTATCTCTGTGAAAATAAAATGAAACGTTTAATCGCTGCATTGCAATTTTTAACCATCATACCTTTGGGAAAATCAGCCATCTATGATCCCAAAGCAATGGTGCCGTTTTTCCCGGTTGTAGGTATTATTATCGGTGGATTGTTGTCCATTTTTGATTATATCGCCCTAAATTTCTGGCCGGCACCGATCACCGCGGTTCTCGACGTTGTTTTTCTTGTCGTTATCACGGCTGCACTTCACCTCGACGGACTGGGAGATACTGCCGATGGTGTTTTAGGACACAGAAGCAAAGAAAAGGCGCTGCTGATTATGAAGGACAGCCGCATCGGCGTTATGGGACTTGTGGCCATTATTTGCGCTTTGGCCGTCAAATGGGGTGGCATCATGCATCTTAGCGCTCACCGGACACTCTTGCTGGTGATTATTCCTGCCTATGCCAGAAGCACCATGATATTCGGCATACGCTTTTTGGAGTATGGAAGACCCGACGGTGGCACCGGGTACGATTTTTTTGGCGAGCCTTTAAAGCTGTCTGCTTTCCAATGGATGTTGATCCC
>JASFGF010000346.1:0-3765 GCA_050123915.1 Desulfobacterales bacterium
CGCGATTCTGTCAGGATCAACATCAATAATCGTATCCACTGTCTCTTCAAACGTTTTTGCAGATTGAAAAGGAAGTCCGTACATTAAATCGATATTAATGCTGTGGAACCCAAATTCGCGCACCCAATCAACGACCTGTCTTGTCAGCGCTTCCGGCTGTATCCGGTTAACGGCTTTTTGAACCTTTTCGTTAAAATCCTGCACCCCCATGCTGATGCGATTAAAACCGCCGTTTCTCAAAGCCGCAAGATGTTCTTTGGTTAATTCTCTGGGATCAATTTCACATCCGGCCTCCACATCAGCCTTAAAATGAAACCTATTATGAATGTAGGAACTCAAATCAGCGATTTCTTCCGGACTCAAATGCGTAGGCGTGCCGCCGCCCCAGTGCAATTGGGTGGCGCTTCTGCCATGTGAAATATGGGACGTAATCAAGTCTATCTCGCGCTTTAAATAATCAATATATCTTTTGATTCTATCTCTGCTTCTGGTTACAATCATGTTGCAGCCACAGAAGTAACAGAGTGTGTCGCAAAATGGCAGATGGAAATATAACGACAAATCAGGCAAATCCTTACCCTGATTGGTCTTGATAATCTCATCAAGATAATTTTCATGGGTAAACGATTCATTAAAATGAGGTGCTGTCGGATAGCTTGTGTAACGCGGTCCGGGTTTGTCATACTTTTTTATTAAATCAATATCTATGTCAAACACGATTTTCCCCTCAATGTGCTCCTTTTGCGGTCGTCAATGCATAAACGGCATTTACTAGAAGCCGTCTCAAAATAAAGGTTTTGATCAAGATCCCCCGCTAAAACCCGGCGAGATAAAAAGGCGGAGCCGAGTTTTAATCCACAGGCATACTCAAGTATGTTGAGGACTTAAAACGAGACTCCAACGCCGAGGCTTGTCCGCCTCTGGCGAGTTGGGCCAAAAGATTATTTTGAGATAGCTTCTACTGACTTTAGTGACAATGTCACCAAGTTAATCATCAACGCTGTGGTTTTAAACATCCGTGTGATAAGAAACACTCTCTTTTTTAACAAAATCCACTAACGCCTTAAGGTTTTCCGGTGGAACATCAGGCAATATACCGTGACCAAGATTGAAAATATGCCCGCTTCCCCTACCGAATGATTGCAATATTTTTCTTGCTTCATATTTAATTTTTTCATGGTCCGCATAAAGAACCGTCGGATCAAGGTTCCCTTGAAGGGCCACCTTATCTCCAACCTTTTTTCTGACATCACCGATATTCATTGTCCAATCAAGACCCAATACATCAGCGCCGCTTTCAGCAAGTTTGTTTAAATGATAGTGCACACCCTTAGCAAACATAATAACGGGCACATCTTTTCCTTTGACCTCGGAAATTATTTTTCTAATGTAATTCAAAGAAAATTCTTCAAAATCATCTTGGGAAAGAATACCGCCCCAGGTATCAAATATTTGAACAGCATCTACACCAGCTTCAATCTTCGCGCTTAAATAGATTGCAACGGCATCCGCAATTTTATCCAAAATGCGATGGGCCAGTTTTGGATTATTGTAAATCAAATATTTAACCTTTGAAAATGTCTTGGATCCCTGGCCTTCGACCATATACGCCAATAAAGTCCATGGAGAACCGCTGAAACCGATCAATGGAACACGTCGGTTTAATTCTTTTTTTGTCAAGGTTACCGCATCAAGCACATATTTCAAATCGATTGTCGGGTCAATTTCATTAAGGTTTTGGGCATCACTTTCATTTCTAATTGGATGTGGAAACACCGGACCGATGCCTTCATGCATTTCAAGATGCATACCCATTGCTTCAGGAATTACCAGGATATCGGAAAAAATGATAGCAGCATCAACCCCGATCAAATCGATGGGTTGTAATGTTACTTCGGTGGCAAGTTCAGGCGTTTTACACATGGTAAGAAAATCAGTTTTTTGGCGAACCGCTCTATATTCCGGCAAATATCGCCCGGCCTGTCGCATAACCCATATCGGAGTTCTTTCAACCGGCAAACGTTGGCAAGCGCGCAAAAACAAATCATTTTGAAGATTAGCCACCAATACCTCCTTAGTTCCCAAATTAATAATTTTAGTGAGTGTCCATCCAGAAATGGCCCTTTTTGGCCTGCTCGGCGTTCTCCGCGGGTTTCCTGCTGCAGCCTATAGACGTACGCCTTCCTGTCCCGCTTCGCGGGGGCCGCAAACCTTTGTGCGGCCTTGATCAGAACTAAAGTTTCTCATTTCTGGATGGACACTAAGTTAATGTTCAAATACCACACTGAATGAGGAGTTTTATATATCTCTTCTATTGTTTCTTTTGCCCCTGTATCCAATGAGCTGCTCCGCGGCAAGCCATGGAGCAGTTCATTTTCCACTGGTTTCGACTCTTTTATCTACGTCATGAAAATATTCATATTTTATTAGCCCGTCAAGTCCATGACAATCCATACAAACCATGTTATAATTCTCAGTCCTCAAAAATTGGCCCGTACGAGTCCCCTCTGGATCATCCTTGGCGATACGATTTTCAGGGTTCCATTGATGGGCATTATGGCAGGAAGGACAAGAAAGATTCCGACCATCTTTTTATTGAAGCATCTTTTTTAGAAAAAGACAAAGATATTGCCGAAAAAAATGTTGCCCGGCAGGCCGGCCTCATTGCAGGCAAGGCCGGAGTAAAACAGCTGACACCCTTTCATTTTTCACCCAGATATCAGGGACAGGCGCATATGTTGGAAAAAGAGGCCATGGCTGCCTATCATTATGCCTTGAAGCAATAAATGAGTAAAGATAATTTATACGACCGTCTTAATGCGTTTGCGCGGGATTTCTGGTACTATTCTCTTATCGGTGCGTAGCTGTGATCTGTAGAAGATATTTCAGAAATCATAGTGATGATTTGAACCAAATGCTGACGATTTTTAGGATCAACTTCATTTATCAACGAGCCAAACTCAAAAAAAACCGGCAAACCGGTTAAAACTCAGATCACAAGATATTGATTTTTCCTGCCTCAATTCAGCCAGGAAAATGAAGATTCATTCAAATGTGATACCCATAACATATCAATATTATTAATGGATTTAATGCCATGGCGATAAATTGCAGTTATCTCAGGTTCGCCCAACATTTGAATGTGGGAGGAATACGCAATTTTAAAAATCTATTCTTTTAATTTCAATCCAACACCTGGCTCGCAAGGCGCCACTCTCGCAAAACCCCATGAAAAAGAAAGACAAAGTTCTTCTTTGCCACCTATCCGAACTGCTTCAAACATAGCTTTAGCTGCATATTCATTAGCACCAGCACTTAACAGTTCATTTTGAAAATTTCTATCAACTTGTAACCGCTCTTTCTCATTACCGGGGTTACCATAGGCGTATCCAAGATCATGTCTGAGACAGATTTCTGTTAAAGATGGGACATTGATGAGCTCACTTAATACTTTTTCAGGGGTCATTGAACATCCATCAAATTTCCATTCTTTAAAACGATCTGGATTGTTTTCAATTCGTTTTGCAAGGTGGTTGAAACCGTAGTGTGAACAAAGCTCTAAGGCTCTTTCAGTGGTAACAATTTCGCCAATCTTTGGTAGTTCCACTATAATTCTTTTTTCAATCACATTTTCATGAGAAGCCTCTAATTGATTCGATTTCCCCGAGCACCCATACATGACACCAACCACTATACAAATAAAAAGAAATGAACAAAAGCTTAACAAAGCAAAGTATGAACTTACACGATATCTATTTTCCTGCA
>JASFGF010000347.1:0-3739 GCA_050123915.1 Desulfobacterales bacterium
GCCGTTTATCGTTATGGACGTTCTTGAGAAAGCCCACGAAATGGAGCGTCAGGGTATTCACGTCGTCCATTTGGAAGTGGGCGAGCCTGATTTCGACACGCCCAGGTGTGTCAAGGAGGCCGCCTGCAAGGCTCTGGACAACGGGCATACCCATTATACACACAGCCTGGGTATGCTTGAACTTCGAGAGGCTATTTGTAAACATTATTTCAAGACATATCGAGTATCCGTTGATCCCGATCAAATCGTTATATCATCGGGAACGTCCCCGGCCATGTTTGTTATGTTTTCCGCGCTTCTGGAAAAAGGAGACCAGGTCATTATTTCAGATCCCCATTATGCCTGTTACCCGAATTTTATCAAATTCGTTCAGGGTGAACCGGTACTTGTTCCTGTCTTCGAGGAAGACGGCTTTCAATACAGACCGGAAGCCATCGAACAAAAAATTACCCGAAAAACAAAGGGCATATTTATCAACTCACCATCCAACCCCACTGGAAACCTGCTGTCCCGGGAAAGGATGGCCGCCATCGCTGATCAGGCTTCAGGCCCGGATTCACCCTACATCATATCGGACGAGATTTACCATGGCCTGGTGTATGAAGGAAAAGAACATTCCATACTGGAATTTACTCAAAAGGCATTCGTTTTTAACGGCTTTTCAAAGCTTTATGCCATGACGGGTTTGAGACTTGGATACATGATCGCTCCAAAACATTTCATTCGACCCATCCAGAAGGTTATGCAAAACTTTTTTATCTCTGCAAATGCCATGGTTCAGGTCGCCGGAATTGCAGCACTCACGGAAGCTGAAAAAGATATTTTAGAAATGAAGAGAATATACAACGAGCGCCGAATATACATGATCCAACGGGTTAAAGCTATGGGGCTCGGAATTACCGTAGAGCCGACCGGGGCGTTCTATGTATTTGCCAATGCAAAACACATCTCAAACGATTCATATGGGCTCGCATTTGATATTCTTGAAAAAGCCCATGTAGGGGTATCACCCGGTATCGATTTTGGAAAATACGGGGAAGGTTATCTTCGATTTTCATATGCAACCTCCATGGAAAACATTACCGAGGGAATGGATAGGCTTGAGAATTATCTAAAGATGAAACAGGACTTATGATTAAATTCTGAAAACATAACAAGCTGAACTTTGGGGCTTTTCTCGAAATGGAATAATGGCTCCTTTTCAAAAAAATTTAATATTCTCTCCGAGCCGTAGGTTCTACGAGCCAGAGGCCATCATTCCAGATTTCCAAAGGCACTACGGTCTACAAATCCATTAGGTCTGATCGCTCATGACCATCTAAAAGATCGTCTTTAGGTAAGAGTAAAATTCATCATGATCATCAAATCAGCGGAATTCGTTAAAAGTGCCGTCAAGCCGGCCCAGTACCCTTCTGCGGCTTTACCCGAAATCGCTTTTACCGGACGTTCCAATGTGGGGAAATCTTCACTGATCAATACCCTTGTCAACCGCAAACATCTGGTTAAAACCAGTTCCACACCCGGTCGTACCCAGCTGATTAATTTTTTTATTATAAACAACACCATTTCATTTGTGGACCTTCCGGGATTCGGATACGCTAAGGTTCCGGATTCCATAAAAAAAACATGGGGTCCGATGATTGAAACCTACCTCTCAACAAGAAAAACATTAAAAGGGGTTGTCCTTATCATGGATATTCGCCGCATCCCCGGAATGCAGGAACTCAATTTTATCGAATGGCTCCATTATTTCAATATTCCCAGTATTCTAATTTTGACAAAGAGTGACAAACTATCTAAAATAAAACAACAGAACCAACACTCGGCCATCGCTAAAGCCCTCGGTGTAAATAAAGAGGAACTGACCCTGTTTTCCGCCAAATCACGCATGGGAAAAGATCATGTATGGGATGCTATTGGACGGTTGATCGGGCATTAACCACGATAACAATTGTTTATCTTAATAACCTTTTTTTGTATCGATTTTTGGAGTCGAGCAAGTCAAAATTCCAAATAACAAATCTCAAATGACAAGCAAATACCAATACTCAAAATCCCAAAGAACAAACTAGCAGATGATCTTGAAAAAAGACAAACGAATTGAAAAAGATATTTTCATCAATACTGGAAAAATTAAAATGGGTTAGTTCTTTAGTGTTTGGAATTTGGAGCTTGTAGTTTTGAATTTATTTGAAATTTGATGCTTGTAAGTTGTTATTTCCAGTTTATCTGAGTTAGGTATCACATGTCAAACATGCAGGATAAATTCAAGAATTTCAGATCCGGATTCGTTGCCATTGTTGGTGCACCGAATGTGGGGAAATCAACGCTTTTAAACCAGATGATGGGTGAAAAAATTTCGATTACATCTAAAAAGCCACAAACCACACGGAACCGAATATTGGGTGTGGTTCACCGCCCCTCTTCTCAGTTTATTTTCATCGATACACCGGGGATTCATAAAGCAAAACGTCCTTTAAATATTCGAATTGTGGACGCAGCTCTTTCAGCGCTGGGGAATGTGGATATCGTTCTGATTATTATGGATGTGGCAAATCCGGATACTGAGTCCGAAGCGTTTATTGTAAAAAAACTTGAACAAATAAGACAACCGGTGATTCTTGTTCTGAACAAAATAGACCTTGTTAAAAAACCCGACCTTCTTGCCGTCATGGACAAATGGACAAAGGTATATCCATTTGAGGCCATCATACCGGTGTCTGCCATATTGGGGAACCAAATCGATGAACTCGTTGCTGCCATGGAACCCCTGTTGCCGAAAGGCCCCCCTTATTATCCTGAAAATACCATCACTGATATGCCGGAACGCTTTATTGCCGCTGAAATGATCCGTGAAAAAGTTTTTCGTCTCACCGGCCAGGAAATACCCTACTCCACGGCGGTCACCATAACGTCTTTTTCCGAAGAAAAAGAGGGTGCCCTTATAAAAATCAACGCCACCATTCATGTCGAACGTGGCTCGCAAAAAGGCATGATCATTGGAAAAAACGGAAGCAAGCTGAAAATGATCGGCACGGAAGCTCGAAAAGAGATCGAACGGATGGTGGGTGCCAAAGTCTACCTGAAGCTTTTTGTAAGGGTCCATAAAAACTGGAGCAAAGACACAAAAGCCCTTCGAAGATTTGGTTACTGATGATTTTATCCTATCACCCCTGCTTTGAAGCTGATAAAAATCGACTCTGTGCCGGACGGAAGCCCGGACCTGACGATCTCGCGGCTATGCTGGCGGCCGATGCCGTCATCCTGCCTCAGGGGTGCTATGAATCCCTCTACACAATGGCGCGCAATAATTGTAAACATGTCTTTCCAAATTTTGATGCCAAATTCAAATACAAAGGAAAGATCGGTCAGACACAGCTTTTTCAAAACATAAACGCAGCACATCCCAAAACCGAAATTCATCTGAATATGGACGCGTTTTCAAAGCATTATGGAGGTTCTCCGGAAAAACCGGGCTTTGACTTTCCATTTGTATTCAAATTTGACTGGGGCGGGGATGGGGATCACGTCTATCTGATAAAATCGGTTGAAAATTTTTCAAAAGTGCTGCAAATCGCCAGAAAATATGAAACCAGCGGACAAAAGGGATTTGTCATTCAAGAATATATACCTGCAAACAACCGGTCGCTCAGGGTGGTTGTCATCGGCCGGACAATTGTTTCTTACTGGCGGATCCAGCGCAATACAGATCATTTTTTGTCAAATGTCGCAAAAGGAG
>JASFGF010000348.1:0-3737 GCA_050123915.1 Desulfobacterales bacterium
CAGTTGGGAAACAAAGTCGACTTTCAATCGGCTGGTTTAAATTTATTTAAACTGGACCCTGATACCGAAATTCATCTTTACCGCTTGGTTCAAGAAGGTCTAAACAATATCCGCAAACATGCCGATTCCGACAGGGCCATCGTCAGACTTGTGGGGGTGTTCCCGAATATTATTCTTCGCATTGAAGACAAAGGCAAAGGTTTTGATGTCAAGGCGCGGGAACTTGCATTGGGTGATGAAAAACGGATGGGCCTTCGAAGCATGAGAGAAAGGGTCAATCTGCTCGGAGGGCAGATGATCGTTCAATCGCGCCCGATGCAAGGCACCAAGATATCTATAAAAATTCCTTGTCAGGAGCAGAATAGTGAGACAGAAGAAGCGCATATTGATCATTGACGACCATCCACTCTTTCGAGAAGGTCTTAAGACGATTATCGGAAACAACCCCGAGTATGACATCGTCGGGGAAGCAAGTACCGGGGGTCAAGGGCTTCAAATGGTCAAAGAATTCAAGCCGGATCTGGTCTTGTTGGATGTGGGGTTGCCGGATGTAAAAGGACTTGTTTTGATCGGTGATATCTTGAGATGTTCCCCCAAAATACGTGTCATGGTTGTCAGTATGCATTCTAAAATAGATTATATCGTAAAAGCATTTCAGTCCGGCGCCATGGGCTATCTGGCAAAGGAGTCGGCTGCGAATTTGCTTTTAGAAGGCATTGAGTATGTGTTAAAGGGACATTATTTTATGGACACTTCTGTTTCCCATCAGGTGGTAAAGAAACTTATCGGTTTGCCGGAGAGAGAGGTGGCTGTTGCAGGTTCCGGTTATGACTTGCTGACCGCTCGGGAACAGGAAGTCATGGGCCTTTTGGCCGAGGGGCTGTCCACAACCCAGGTCGCAGATAAACTTTTTATCAGCCCAAAAACAGTTGAGAACCACCGTCACAGCATCATGAAAAAGCTCGATTTGCACAGCACGATCGAGCTGGCCCGTTATGCCGCAAAGCTCGGTCTCATCGACGTCGATTTATGGAAAGAATAGCCCCTCATTCAACGCCTCGAAATTCTACAACTTAATGAAAATATAGGACATTTTGTGAGACTCGAACGATAACTTCGAATATTGAATGGTGGAATACTGGAAAGTTGGTTTTTAAAAGGATGTTATCTATTCATTTCCCGGAGCCGAAAGAAAAAATTTGTCACCCAAGGCAGATGCAGGACAATATCAAAAAAAATCCCTTATTTTTTAGAACGTTATTACCAATGGCTCATTTAGAATTTGATGCCGTTTCGTTTTGGTGGCACGAAACACAAAACTGAAGCATGTCGGTCTCAGTTACTATCCCCACGAGATCGCCATCCAAGACCACCGGCAGACAGCCTATTTTTTTTTCGATCATAATCTTGCCCGCTTCATGGATTGTAGTATCGGGTCCGACCGTTATAACATCTTTGACCATGACCTCTTTGATGGTGACCGTTTTTAGATGATCGCGGGTTTCTTTGTAATCATGGCCCATTACCGAGGCTATAGAGGCTTTGAATAAGTCACGTTGACTGATGATGCCCACCAGTTGTTCGCCTTCGACGACCGGAAAGTGTCTGATTCTTGCCAGGGTCATAATATCACTTGCCAGAGACAATTCTTCATCCACCTTCAGCGCAACAACTTCTGTGGTCATGATTTCTTTAACCTTCATCGCTCTTCCTTTATGCACAATGATTTTTTTTGTCGCACTTACCCAAAACAATTATTTAAATTCACTCCCTGCGGGATAACCAATCAACGTATTATATCTTTTGAATTCAAGATTTGGCAAGACATTTGATCGTTTTTCCTCCTTATCATCAAACACGGTGGAATACTATGGGCTGGATTTTCTTTTAAAAATATTTTATAAATATCCATGAAAGTTACGTTTACCCTGTTAATCATTGTTTTTCTCGTATTCAGTGGCTATCGTCTTACCTTTCGACATTTCCGACTGCCGCCTTTTGACCGGCGATTTTATCTTACCGGAATTGAGTTCCTTCTATTGGGTCTGTTGCTCGGACCCCAATTCTTGAATCTTGTGGACGTGGAAACACAAAAAGGACTGGCGCCCTTGAGCGCTCTTTTGCTCGGCTGGATTGGGCTGCTCTTTGGGTTTCAATTTGAAATCAAAAATCTCCGACGTTTTCCCCTGGAGTTTTTTCTTGCGGCCATTCTTGAAGGGCTAATGACTCTTGTCCTGGTATTTTTAGCAGTGTATCTAGCGATGCTTCTCTGTTTTGATATCCCTGATTCTCTCACGATGGTTGTTGCCATTACACTAGCGGCAGCCGGTGGTTGCACCGCCCAAACCGGGCTTGCATTTCTATCCTTGGATGCCATTGACAAACATCAACATATGGTGAAGCTTTTGAGGTTCATTTCGAGCATAGACGGCTTGTTTCCCCTCCTCATCTTCGGGTTGTGCTTTTTCTACAATCCGTCAATGGATCCAAACGGGTTATGGCTGGGAGGACTCTGGCAAGGAGTCCTAACCAGTCTTGGAGGCAGTTTTGGTCTGCTTCTGCTTTTTAACCTTTTTATCAGCCACAGTCGTCTTGAAAAGGAACTCATCTTGGTCGTTATCGGTATGACAATGCTTACAAGTGGTCTCGCCTCCGCAGTGAAGTTCTCTCCGCTCCTTACAAATTTCTTCGTGGGGTTCTGGCTCGTCAATTTATCCAAAGATAAAGAAAGGATTTATCGGATTTTGATGACCGTTGAAAAACCCGCCTACTTGCTGTTATTGGTTTTTATTGGTGCATGTGTAAGATTCGACTCGATTTGGCTGGTTTTTTTCGCGTTCGTCTATTGCCTCTACAGAGTCTTGGGGAAATTTCTTGCGGGATTCCTGGTGACCCGTTTGAAGCAGGAATTTAAGAAATATCCCCGTCAACTGGGTTTCGGACTTCTTGCTCAGGGGGGTCTATCCCTGGCCATATTTCTGGATTTTCACCACATATTTTCCTCCCGCATCTCAACGTTTGTTATCAGTTTTGCGATCCTCGCGGTAATCTACAATGAATTTCTGAGCTATTATTTTCTCGGACGCCTGTTTAAAAAGGGTGCATAATGAGCCGATACAAACAATATATTCCATATCTGAAAACCTATGGCATCACACTGTTTCTTTTGGCAGGATTTGCCTTCTGGATCAAAATCATCGATGTCGGATCCAACTGGCAGCAGGCAGGGCTTACAACCTTTTCTCTGGGCTTTATATTGTTGGCCGCTTACATAACGGCGAAGATTCTCAGGATCGCTGAATTACCGTTAATCAGCGGGTATATCTTTGTAGGAATCATTGCCGGTCCATACATAACCGGGTTTCTCACTGAGACCATGGTCGTCCAACTGCGACTGGTGGATGATCTCGCCTTGAGTTTCATCGCCTTGACCGCAGGAGGAACACTGCAAATACAGTTTCTTAGAAAACGCGGCAAGGCCATTGCCATAAATATATTCTTAATTACCCTGATAGTATTTATGCTGGTATTTCTTCCCTTTCTTTTCATAAGTAATCGTTTGAACTTAATGCCCGATCTTGCCTCCTCTCAGATAATGGTACTGGCCTGTCTGCTGGGTGTCATTGCGGTGGCGCGCTCCCCATCATCCGCCATTGCAATTATCAAAGAATGTCGCGCCTCCGGACTTTTTACCTCAACCATTCTGGGTGTTACCGTGGCTATGGACGTACTTATTA
>JASFGF010000349.1:0-3721 GCA_050123915.1 Desulfobacterales bacterium
TTTCTTACGGGTCAACTGGAATTTTTGGATTGGTGGGCACCAAAAAGGCGCGTATTCGTGTTACCCTGCCGAAAACATCTCAGGAATTTAAAATTGAAGATTCGAATACCAAAAAACAGAGAACCGATTCTTTGGGTCAAACCGAAACGCATGAAGACTTTCAAATGGATACCCCAACTGATGATATAGAACATTTCCCTTCAGAGGATGATCCAAAAGAAATTGGCAGACAAGCCCTGCAACGTATTATTGATTTAGTTACCACAGATGCGACAATCTCGATTACAGAGAAATCAAATCGATATTTTTTCCATGTAAAGGGTGGAAACTCTGCCGTTCTTATCGGAAAGCGCGGGCAAACCCTTGAAGCAATGCAATATATCGTTGAAAAAATTGTTAACAAGAAAAGAAAAGAACGTGTTGGAATTCAGGTAGACGTTGAAGGATATCTGGAAAAACGGCGCGCTAGCTTGGAAAAAACGGCATTTAGACTCGCTGAGAAGGTAAAGCGGACTGGAAAACCGGCGACAATGGGCCAAATGAATTCTCACGATCGACGGGTCGTACATATTGCGTTAAAAGATGAAAACATGGTGAGAACCCAGAGTATGGGAGAAGGAATTTTAAGAAAACTGGTTATATTTCCAAAGAAAAATTCACCCCGAAAGAAAAACTATTAACCTAAGGCTTCAATTCGATATCTCGTATGAAGCTGCTATTTCAAAGGTTTCTATTTGTTTGAAAGTGTTGAAACAAGATATACACGTTATAAAAAATGGAATATGATACTATCGCCGCCATTGCAACACCCATCGGTAGCGGCGGTATCGGGATTATTAAAATATCCGGCAAAGACGCTTTTTTAATAGCTGAAACAATTTTTAAAAGATCTCACGCGTCGAAGGGAGAAGGTCGCCCTGAAGGTAGCGTCCGTTCTTTTTCCTTAAAATCCCACCGCATTTATCACGGGCATATTGTGAATCCTGACACAGGAAAGATGCTGGATGAAGTTCTTCTGTCGGCCATGAAAGCCCCTATGACATACACCAGAGAGGATATTATCGAAATAAATACCCATTCGGGTTATATTGTAATGGGTTCGATCTTAGATTTGGTATTACAAAAAGGTGCCAGGCTAGCCGATCCCGGCGAATTCACAAAAAGAGCCTATCTTAGCGGCCGCATTGATCTCACCCAGGCTGAGGCGGTAATTGACATTATCAATTCCAGAACCGAAAAATCCCTCGAGATTGCCACTTCTCAGATAAAAGGAGAATTGAAAAACCGAATTGGGTGCATGCGACATTCACTGATGGATATTTTAACACAAGTGGAGGCCGCTATCGATTTTCCGGAAGATGTAGGGGATGTTATTGATGTGAAATCCATGCATCAAATTTTGGACAAGGCGGTTATCGATGAGCTATCCGACCTGGTCGCGAAATATGAACATGCGCATTTTTTAAGAGACGGCCTTAAAATGATTGTGGTTGGCAGACCCAATGTGGGCAAATCAAGCCTTATGAACCGGCTGATACAAAGTGATCGCGTAATTGTTACACCCCTTCCCGGAACAACGAGAGATTTAATTGAAGAAACGTTAAATATTCGTGGTATACCGGTTATTATTGCCGATAGCGCCGGACTTCACGAGACAAAAGATCCGGTTGAAGTTCTTGGTATTGAAAAGACCAAATCATATATTCACGATTCGGATTTGATACTTTTCATGATCGATGCCAGCGATCCGTTCACTAAAGAGGATCAAAAAATATATCAGACCATCGATGACAAACGGCTGATATTGGTGATAAATAAAATCGATTTGATTGACGGTGACTTTAACGCTGAAATTCCCCAAGCATGGAATAAAATCCCAAACGTTAAAATTTCAGCTTTGTATGGGACTGGATTGAGCTCGCTCAAGGATTTAATTGCAAAACTTGCCGTTGGTGACCATCATCTTGCCGTTCAAACGACCATCATTCCCAATTTAAGGCATAAAATAGCCCTTGAAAAAAGTTTGGAGTTTGCCGTTTCCGCCGCTGAAGAAATAGTCAAAGGAACTTCGTTTGAGTTGATTGCGATCGATATCAAGGAAACATTAGACAGCCTGGGTGAAATTGTCGGCGCCGTTGCCAGGGAAGATGTCATCGATCAAATTTTTAACCGATTTTGTATCGGGAAATAGTGTTTCACGTGAAACATTAGTCCCCCTTGGTTTAGATGCTTGTTGCTTTTTAATAAAAAATTTAAAATGTTAGGAGTTAAACAATGAAAATAGATTTTACACCATTTTTTGAAAAATATAAGGCACTTTCAGCGAAAGCCGATGAATTGTTTGCAAAAGTACAAAAAGAGTATCCGGAGTGCGTAACATGTGAAATTAAATGTGCAGACTGCTGTCATGCATTGTTCGATCTGACATTGATCGAAGCGATGTATATCAATCATCGGTTTAATGAAATGTTTGAAGGCAACAAAAAACAGGTAATTATTGAAAAATCGAACCGTGCGGATCGAAAAACTTACATGGTTAAAAGAAAAGCATATAAGGACAAAGAAGCTGGAAAGAACGAGGTTGAAATACTTATGGAAATTGCCGCTGAACGGGTCAGATGTCCACTTCTTAACGAAGATGATGTGTGTGATTTATATGAATATCGACCTATTACCTGCCGACTTTATGGTATTCCAACATCTACAGGGGGTATCGGGCATACCTGTGGGAAGTCGGCGTTTGTTGAAGGCAAACCGTATCCCACGGCCAACCTGGATGTTATTCAAAAAAAGCTTTACGAAATTTCTGCTGAATTTGTCGGCCGAATCAAAACCCGGTATGTTAAGATGGGAGATTTGCTTGTTCCGTTATCCATGGCGATTCTCACCGATTATAACGAAGACTATCTTGGGTTGGTGGACGAAAATGAAACCTCAAATCAGCAAGGGAAGTAAAATGACAAAAATATCCCCGGAAGAAGAGGAAAAACGAAAAAGAGCCATTTTTGATAGTATGTCCCATAGACGCCAGAAACACATCTTAAAAAAAGGATATGAAAAATGGGAGCCCTTTCAGGAACCCAAAGATCCCATAGATATCAGAAAAGATAAAACCAAGAGAACGACGCAAATGCTGGTCAGGGAATTTTTACAAACGAAAAGTTCTCAGGACTACAGTAATGCATACGGAGGCGGCGTGTTTGAAATTTGCCTTGGAATTATCAACGATGACGACAGGTGCAAGGGGATGTACGATTTTTCCGTTTGGTACCATGAACTGTTAAAGCGGGAGGGGCATGAGTGACCATTTTCCTAACGTTTTAAACAGTTTTTTCGGTGTGTTTGACCTAAATGGCGCTGACCTCAAAGAACAATCATGAAACTCCACAAGATACCCGCACAGATTGCAGATCCGATAACACCGGAAGAGTTGCAGGCCATGGCATGCATGAGCAGGAAATTTTCAGGATCTTCAGACTGACCTATCAGATGAACCTCTCGGGCTGAACCGGGAACAGCGGATACACCGGCTGCCCCAAGCAATGGATTGATCTTTTCTTTCAGAAAAAGGTTCATAATTTTGGCAAAGATGACCCCTGAGGCGGTTGCGATACTAAACGCAACGGCACCAAGAAAAAAAATACCCACAGATTTTGGAGTTAAAAACACATCGCCCTGGGTGCTGGCACCCACCGTTAAACCCAACAGGATTGTTGCCGTA
>JASFGF010000350.1:0-3717 GCA_050123915.1 Desulfobacterales bacterium
ATGTTCCGACAATGTTGGTCTGTATAAAAGCATCCGGCCTTACAATCGATCTGTCTACATGAGACTCAGCCGCAAAATGACATACGCTGTCGATGTGATAATCTGCGAATATTTTCGCCATCCGGGTTCCATCGCAAATGTCAGCCTTGATAAAAATATATTGGTCTGGATAAATTGTTTCAATGTCTGCCAGATTTTCCGGATTTCCGGCGTACGTCAGATTGTCGACATTTATGATACGACCGGCATAATCGGATTCATTTAATAGATACCGGATAAAATTTGCACCGATAAACCCGCACCCGCCTGTAACCAGCATATTTTTCATCAGTTTACGCTTCCTCTTCTATCTCTTTTAACAGAACCTCACGAAAATTTAAAACAAATTCGTCAACATCAGATTTCCAGTCGACCATGATATTCATTCCTTTTTCTTTAAGATTCCGGTTTTCAAGAATTGAATTCATGGGCCTTGGGGCAGGTGTCGGATATTCTTCAGTTGTGCAAGGAATTATTGTATGGGGAACCTTCATTTTTTTAAGAAAATAAACGGCCAATTCATACCATGTACAATGTCCTTCGGAAGTCGCATGAAAAATTCCTTGAGCATTGGTTTCAACAAGTCTTTCAATCTGATGTGCCAGTCGATAACTCCAGGTCGGTGAACCGAACTGGTCATTCACCACTTTTATTGTATTATCGGAACTCCTGAGGGATAATTTTAGCATTGTTTTCAAAAAATTGTGACCGTTGACACCAAACAGCCATGCGGTTCTGAGAATTATAGACCGATTCGTGGTATTTTGGACCGCCTTTTCACCTTCTAGTTTGCTCATTCCATAATTCGAAATAGGATTTGTTTTGTCTGTTTCCACATACGGTTCGGGTACCTTTTTCCGGCCGTCAAAAACATAGTCGGTTGAAATATGAATCAGACGGTCGCCATATTTATCCGCGCATTTTGCAAGATTTTCAGCACCTGTTACATTCGCCTTCCATGCCAACTCTTTTTCGATTTCACAATCATCGACCCGGGTATATGCGGCACAATTAACGATGATGTTCGGCCGAAATTGTTGAACCAACAATTCTATGTCCGGCAGTTTAGTGATGTCCACCTCATCTATATCGACACCCAAAACGTCATGGGTTTTACCAAGAACTTTTGTGCAGTCGGTGCCGAGCTGTCCTTTATCACCGGTGATCATAATTTTCATTTTCATTTTCCTCCATTAGACTTCACCGTTCAATCTTTATCAGAACCTCCCAAAAAAGGAAGGAAATTTTTTCGCTCATTTAGAGTGAAATCCTTGCAAAACAATTAGGCCAAATGCATATGATTTCGGTACAGCGAAGCGACGGCGTGTTTCTCTTGGAAACCGACTGACTGTCTGAAGGGCTTTAGCACGCGTTAGCCCGAACCGAATGAAATGATGGCTAAAACAATCAAAGCGACAATTTAGACATAAATGGTTCTAAATAACTCAGGCACGGCTCGGGCTTACGGGTGCTTAAGCACAAGTTTCAGTCGGTTGGAAAGAGATATACGCCGTCGTAGAGCGTTCTTCCGTGTAGTGGAAATCCAACGTATTTACTCTGGAAAACAATTTGACTCCCTTTTATAAATTGAATTAAGGTAATCATCATGGCTTCATTGGATATTTTTGTGGATCAATATATAAATTATCTGGTTTTCGAAAAAGGACTTTCGGAAAAAACCATTGAATCGTACAGCAGTGATTTATCCAAGTATTTAGAATTTCTCAAGCAAAAAGGGATCAAAGACATCACTCAGGCGGATACACCCCTGATATTAAAACACCTGATCGCTTTGAGAGAATCCGGCTTAGGATCAAAATCATGTGCCAGACATCTCATCACGTTGAGGGGATTTTACAAATTCCTTGCCCAGGAAAAGATTCTCGAGTTTGATCCTGCCAAACTCATTGATCTTCCCAAAAGCGGTCTTAAACTTCCGGATGTGCTTTCCGTTTCAGAGATTAACCTTCTTTTAAATATTCCGGATAGTAACAAACCGTTGGGGAAAAGAAATTCCGCCATGATCGAGCTTCTTTACGCCGCCGGCCTAAGGGTTTCGGAACTGGTCAACCTTAAATTTCTGGATGTAAATCTTGAAGCCTGCTTTGTCCGGGTCTTGGGAAAAGGATCAAAAGAAAGGATCGTACCTTTTGGTCTCTATGCAAGGAATAAGCTTGACGACTACATCAATAATTCCAGGCCATTGCTTTTAAAAAATCATATCAGTCAATATCTTTTTGTTGCAAGAGCCGGAAAGCCGATGACCCGCCAGGGTTTCTGGAAGCTTTTAAAACAGTATGTAAAACAGGCTGGCATCAAAAAAACAGTCACGCCGCACAGTTTTAGGCACTCTTTTGCCAGCCACCTTCTCGAAGGCGGGGCTGATTTGAGAACCGTTCAGGTGATGCTTGGCCATGTTGATATCTCTTCCACCCAGATTTATACCCACGTTGCTCGTGACCATCTCAGACAGATTCATGAAAAATACCATCCAAGAGGTTGATTGAAAGAGGTTAAGAAGTTAAGAAAATCAGATGGTCGGAGTCTATAAGACATACCAACCTCCGACTTCGCCATAGTAGTCTATGGCTACTATACCTGAATCTCACTTTCCCACCTTCATTCCTATTTCCTATTTTCACTTTCCTCTTTCCTGTTGCCGGTTTTTCCAATCCTTCTGCAAATTTCAACGGTCAAACAAAATACGATATCCGGGGCCAGCTGTTCTGCAATGGTTCTATCGAACAATATTTTTGCCTCAGCAGAAAATTCATCATCTTTGTCCCAAAATTGAACGGCCACAGGAATACGCGGAGTTATTTCGAAAGCATAGGCTGCATCTGCCATATCCAGAGGAATTCCATCGAGTTGTTCACAGACTTCTTTGAATTCCTCGACATTGTTTTCATAACGCTTCTCGATAATTTGGGTGGGTATTTTGTGTGGTCCACGAAAAAACGTAGGGCCGCCGGGAATATCCTTTTCGGATATCCATTCTTTGCTGATGCTCATGTCCTTTGCTCTTAAAAGATAATAGATAATGAACAGTCCCAATAAATGTCCGACATCCGGGTTATTCTCCTGAAGCCTTATTATTTGGGACTCCCGGGGATAGATGCCGTAATCTTCACCCCAAACGGATATTCGATACCCTTTTTTGATGGGATCATAATCACATAATGCGAGCCGGCAAACCTCTTCGGGATTTTTTTCAGCCAGTTCAATAAAGTAGCTGCCGTCGATAGAATTGGTCATTTTATATTTAAATCCTCCAATGATATTTTATGACTCTTTTAAGTCGAAGAATACAGGCTTTTTCATTTGATCTCCCCAATAAAACAGCGCAAACTTATTGTGGGCTTTGCATCATTTACAATTTTATTTTACCTCGTCAACTGCTCGATAATCTGCCGATGCTCAGGAAAAAGATTAACGAGATCGTCACGCTGTGCGATCTCAAAATCAGCAAAATCGAAACCAGGCGCAACCGTACAACCCACTAAAGCAAATGAGTCCGGCGATTGCAAATTTGCACCAAACCATGATCCATGCGGAACCATTGTCTGGAAAACCTCACCGTTGTCCAACTTCATTCCCAGCTTTATCTGCGAGTAATCTCCTCGCCAATCGATGATATGAATAATCAAGGAATCACCCATATAAAAGTGCCACAATTCA
>JASFGF010000351.1:0-3715 GCA_050123915.1 Desulfobacterales bacterium
TACCAATGAATCGCGGACCTTGTCCTGCCGCTGTCCACTGAAACATCTGGAGGTCGCCGTCGGAGTTGCCGAAAGCGAGAATGGGACGACGGCCGATGTGCTGGTTGATGCCTACCGGCTTGCCTTCTTTGTCATCGACGAAGTTAATTTTCGGCAGTCTAATCAGCACCGGCTTGTCGTCACGAAGCTCGAACTTGGTCTTGATGCTGCTTCCGATGACTTGCTCGGGTGGTATACCATAAACCTTCTCTGTCCAAGGGCGCATGAACTCAATGCCGCCACCGGATACAATGTACGTTTTAAACCCATTGGCTTTGAGGTAGGTCAACAACTCGAGCATCGGCTGGTAAACAAGCTCAGTGTAATGCCGATTGAAACGTGGGTGTTTTGCCGTGGCCAGCCAGGCTTTTACCGTTTGTGCGAACGTATCGGTCGTCATTCCGGCATGCGTGGCCATGATCAACTTCAACAGCGCATGTTCCCCGCCTGCCATTACCCCATTCAAGTCGCCTTCGAGTGCAGATTTGAAAGGCTCTTGATCCTTCCATTCGGGATGCTCGGATGCCATCTCTTTTATACGGTCGAGTGCAAACACAAGTTGGACATACATCGGTTTTTCTATCCACAGTGTTCCGTCGTTATCAAATACGGCGATTCGTTCGGCCGGCCACACAAATTTCGGACCGTTTTTGTTGGTCGCGTCCGTAACGAACCGGACGATGGCCTGTTTGGCTTTCCCATCATTCCATGATGGTAGAACATCGGCCGCCCATGCTATAGACAAATTAATCAAACAAATGGCCAGAATG
This sequence comes from Desulfobacterales bacterium, assembly GCA_050123915.1. Classification (GTDB taxonomy): domain Bacteria; phylum Desulfobacterota; class Desulfobacteria; order Desulfobacterales; family UBA11574; genus UBA11574. The sequence continues at coordinate 810 of JASFGF010000351.1, forward strand.
ATCATTAATATCATCAATCGTTTCATATTCATTTCTCCTTGATGTCATACATCACCCATGAAGTGCGAGCGGGATTAGACCTGTAAGAGGCTAACCCCGCACGGATTAATTTGTAGGAATGATTAATGAGCGCCTCCGGGGGACTTTATTTTCTCCATGACTTGATCCAGGCTGAAACTGGCGGCCTTTTGTCGTGGCGGAAATTCCTTGAAGGTTTGTAGAAATTTACCAACATAGGTCTGGGCCGGTACCAACAGGTATGCCCGGTCTAACAGCCAGTCGTAGTAAGTATTGGAGGTAATGGTCGCCCGCTCGTAAGGGTCGCGGCGCAGGTTTAAGATCAGCGGGACACGTAGCGAAACAAAAGGCTCCATCCACACCCGGAAGGTGCCCATGGCCTTCTGTTCCATGAAGATCAGCTTCCAGTCGTCGTAGCGCAAAGCGGTCAGATCGCCGTCATCGGAAAAGTAGAAGATCTCGTGACGGGGGCTCTCTTTGGTTTGACCGGTCAGCAGCGGCAGGATATTGTAACCGTCCAGATGCACCTTGTAGGTTCGGCCAATCGCCTTGTATTTTCCCTTTTTGAGTTTTTCCTTGATATTCGGTTCGCCGGCGACTGCCAGGAAAGTCGGCAGCCAGTCCATGTGATGCACGATTTCGTTGGTGACCGAACCGGCCTGAATCTTGCCCGGCCACCGAACCATCGCCGGAACGCGCCAGCCACCTTCCCAGTTTGTGTTCTTTTCACCACGGAAAGGCGTGGCAGCGGCATCCGGCCATGTGTTGTAGTGGGGCCCGTTGTCCGTCGAGTAGAAGACGATGGTGTTGTCTGCGATGCCCAGCTCGTCGAGCAGCTTCAGGAACTTGCCGATGTGCATGTCATGTTCGACCATGCCGTCGGAGTACTCGTCCTGCCCGGAGATTCCGCGAAGCTCCTTCTTGACGTGGGTGCGAAAATGCATCCGCGTGCCACTCCACCAAACGAACCAGGGTTTGCCGGCCTTCACCTGCTCCTTGATAAACTCAATAGCTCGGTCGGAGGTCTCATCGTCCACTGTTTCCATGCGCTTTTTGGTCAGGGGGCCGGTATCCTCGATCTTTTGTTTTCCATTTGGCATGGCCCATGAGTGAATGACGCCGCGCGGGCCGAATTGCTCGCGAAAGGTCTTGCCGTTGGCGAGCTTCATATCACCGGGGTAGTCCTCGTTCTCGGGCTCTTCTTCCGCATTGAGGTGGTAGAGGTTTCCAAAAAATTCATCGAACCCATGGTTGGTAGGAAGGTGCTCGTCCCGGTCACCTAAATGGTTCTTGCCGAACTGGCCGGTGGCATAGCCCTGTGCCTTGAGCAGACCGGCAATGGTCGGCTCCTCCTTGCGCATGCCAAGCTCGGCGCCTGGCAGACCGACCTTTGAAAGTCCTGTTCGGAAGACGCTCTGACCCATGATAAAAGACGAGCGACCAGCGGTACAGGACTGCTCGCCGTAATAATCGGTAAAAATCATCCCCTCATTAGCGACGCGGTCGATGTTGGGAGTGTGATAACCCATCACACCCTTTGAATAAGCACTGATATTGGACTGGCCGATGTCGTCACCCCAGATGACGAGGATGTTGGGCTTTTTAGACTCAGCGATCACTCCGGTCGCCATAAAAAGGGGAACGGTTATCACCAATAAAATACAGACATAAAAAAAACGTTTGGTTCTCATTTCTGACCTCCTTTCTGAATTTATGATTATAGAAACAAATACAACTCATTCTTAATTCTAATTAAGGGTTAAATACCACTAAGAACCTAGCGTATTATCAATGATGAGATGTGGTGTTATACGTCTTTTTTTAATAGAAGACTATCTGACAGGATAACTTGAAAAATGTTTTATATTTACAATGTAATTGTCAATTTTGATCTTTCTTTAAAAGATACTAAAGGATCCATTTTTAGATAGCAACGATCATGCCAGTGGGGTTCTGTTTTACAACTGGTTGTTATTATGCAGGAAACGATGTCAGATCTATGTATCATAATTGGGTGATGATACATTTTTGTATCACAAGAAAATGTCTCAGATCATTTGAAACATCAAATTCCTGCGGATATTTGTTAATGAAAAATGTCCGCGAGTTCTAAAATAAATGCATTGTGTTGCGAGTGCACTTATCCAATTAAAATATATAAATATCAGGGTTAATTCTGGACAGGTTTGGATTTTATAAAAAAACAGTGTGAGATTCGACCCATATTTCTCATTCGAAAAAAAAATAGGCGGATACCATATATTTGATCCGCCTTTCAATCTTTAAACTATTGATGTTGAGAGTAATTTATAAGAATGCAGCTCTTACGATCTGTTATATCTTGTGAAAACCTGTTTTCAATAGAAATTATAGTATGTTAATGACTTATCACAAAATTGATGCCCAAAAATTTTCTACTTGAAGCCGACCCAAGTCGTGATATTCTCCATCGGTTCCCGCTCGCTGACCACCTTGTTGGCCGGAAAATCCCAGTTAGGATATCCGATGGCAATTGAAATGACAATCCGTTTGGATTCGGGTATTCCGGCAAATTCGTGCAACACTTCGGGATACGAGATTCCCTGGTTGGCGATACAGGTGCCCAGTCCATAGTGAAGGGCAGCCAGACAAATATTCTGGGTTATTGATCCGATGTCGAAAATCGGTCTGGGATAGTGCAATGATCGATCCATTGAAATAATGATGGCCGCGGGTGCATTGAAATACCGGAATCCCAGTTCCATCCACCGGTCCCTTTTCTCCAAATCCTCCCTTGGAATATTCATGAGTCCAAAAAGCTGTTTGGCAATTTCGATCTGACGCTTCCGATACACGCTGTCCCGGGGCAAACCTTCGGCAGGAAGATCGGGATGGGGCAATGCCTTTGA
>JASFGF010000352.1:0-3710 GCA_050123915.1 Desulfobacterales bacterium
TTTTTAAGGAAATATCATTTGAGATCATGCTGAAATCATAATTCTTGTCCATAGAAACCCGGCCATTCAGCACGATTTTCTCATCCGGTGCGATAACAAGAGACAAAGGATCGATATGGATTTGACGGCCGTCAATGGTTGATGTAAGCTTAATTTCATTAAGTGTCAGTAGGTTAAGATCCACATTTTTGCCGCTAAGATCGAGGTGTCCTTTGGGATGATCATAATTCCCGTTAACACGGCCATTTAAAGCAAACTTGCCCGTCATCCCCTGAACAAAATCTTCCAGGAACAGGGTGTCTCCTTTTAATGCAACATCAAAATAAGGGTTTTCTATAGGTTTATAATCTTTCGGATCAAATATTCGAGCAGAGCCGGAAATATCGAGTCCTGAATTGTGATTAAGGATTTTTCCATGTTCTAAGGACAAATGCCCGTTTGAAAAACGGATATTTACATCAGCCTTGCCGAAGCTGATGTTCTTGAACCTCAGTTTTTCCCCGTTTAATCGAGCATCCATAAACGGCTCTTTCAACGTTCCAGAGACTTCTCCGATCATATTCATACTTCCCAGAACGCCATTTACCCCAAAACTCGTCATGGCTTCAGATAGGTCAGGAGTTTTAAGTGTAAAATGCGCCGCCATCCGATGGGAAGAAACATCGTAATTGCCGTTCATCTCAAGCCGGGACCTCCCTGCACCGGCGTTCAGATTCCCAATGGTAACCTGTCCCCTTTGCATATCTGCCTGTGCACTCACATGGACATCAAGGGGTGAATGTCCTTCTTTGGCAGACAGTTTGTTGATATCAAGTTTAAGTGCAGTTTTTGCCCAAAGGGTGTTTGGATAAACACCTTTACCTTCAAGCTCGATTTCAGCACTCGCAACGCCGTTTAAACCAGATATTCCTGGTTGTAAATCAGCCAGCTTCGAGTCTTTCTGATGAATGAAAAATTTGTAGGAAATGGCATCTAAATCAGGATTTGAAGTGAACAGCCCCTGTTTAAAGGCCTGGTTAAGGTCCACATCACCGTTAATATTGAATTTGCCCAAAGGCGTATATAAATCTATATCGTCGATGTTCAGAATTTTTTCTTTTAAACGGCAATTCAAATGAATCCGGTCGATCCGGTTTCCGGCAAGTTTTCCTCCTTCGTAGTTTAGTATTACATCGATATTGGGATTGACGAACGCCCCCTTCAGCGTCGAGTTCACCTGAACAACTCCTGAAAAATCGGATTCAAGCGCCATTAAATCCTTGATTTTGGAAAGAGAGGCCCGACTTTTTAAACGAAGATCCAAAATGGGTTTGTCTGTAAACAGATTGTCGACAGTTCCGTTGATGCTGGCATAAATACCATCCGTGTTCACGTCGAAGAGCAGCGCATCGATTCGGTCTTTTTGAACATCTGCCTTTAAGGATAATTGATCGATGAAGGTTCGAACACCTTTGTTTGTAACCTCCCCTCCATCAATTTGACAATTAAACCGGCCGCTCTGTTTTAAAAGATTTCCGTCCGTAATCGTGAGAGTCACGTTTTGAAACACCACCTGATCTGTTTGGTTCTCGGCAGTTTCTTCAGCTATCCGGTATTGAAAAAACCCGTTCATCACTCTTAGCTGACGAAGAATAATATTAAACGGTAAACTGCCACTTTTACCAGATTCTGATGGTTTATCCTTTGGCGTGTATAGTGCCTGAATTAGATTGAGGTTTCCGGAACGATCTTTAACCAAAAATACATTTGGATTTTCCAGAAACAGATCATGAACAATTAATTCCCCTCTTAAAAGACCTATCCAGGATATACGAATTGAAAATCGCTCCAATTCTATCAGTTTATCATTTTCAGGCCCCGTTAACCGAACATGATTCAATTCCACTTTTGAGCCTAAAATGGAAAATCTGTTTTGGCGCCATGTTATCGTACCGGGAATCGCCTGGTTCACCTTTGCCTGAATCCGCTGCCGAACCGGTTCTGTATTCAGATAGAACTGAATCCCCAGAATCGAAAGCAACACAACGGCAATTAACGAACCAAAAACGATTGAGACCCATTTAAAGTATTTCATGATGATCGTTCACCGACACCTCATTTTTGGAGAACAGCGGTTAAGGTATACATCTTTTCGCAGATAGATCCAAGTTTCAAATCTGTTTTAATTATTTCGGAAAGCCTTTTTTATTGACTTTGTATTATAGAATTGATGAATTTTATAAACACATTCCGTATTGGTTTAATATTTTTTTCATGCTATAGTCGTAAAAATGAAAAATATCATTGAAAGGTTGATCTCATGAAAGCTTTTGCAAAAATAGTTTTTATTTTAATATGTATCGTTACGCTAACGATAGCAATAGGATGTGCACCGACATTGGTTTCCATCAGCACCCCTCAAATTAAAACTGTTGAGAATTCTTATTATACCGCCCAATTTGAACCCTTGGCAGAAGGAAAGAATTATTTTGATAGGTTTCGTCTTAAGATGATAAACAAGACCCGTGAAAATTTGGAAATCGATTGGAATAAAACCCGTTATATTTATAACGGGCGCGATATAGGAGTTTTTGTATTTAAGGGAATTCAACCTGAAAACATTAAAAACTCAACCATACCTCCGGATACCATTTCTGCGGGTCAATCCTTTACAAAAGACATCTCGCCATTAAAACTTTTGGCTCGAGAGCCCATCACCGGCAAAGGTGCCAAGGCTGGTAAAATTACCTTCGGTCCAATTCCAACCGGTGAAAATGGCATTTTCTTATTTATCAGACAAAATGGGAACACGATCAAAGAAAAAATATCCGTCAAAATAACGGAACAAAAAGTCCAACAATAAAGACCCGAATCCATCGAAGATCCCGCCATCCACAAGCGATAATTATCAATGACTCGATTCAAAAAAATATCTCTCTGGATAACCGCCTGTGTTATCTTCTTTGTTGTAATTATTTTCATCTTGATGTTATCTTCAGATAAACTCATCAATCAAAAACAGATTGCAAATAAAATAAAGGCCCGTGTTTCTGAAGCCATCAACGGTCAAATAACCTTTGAACGCATTCATGTTTCTTTTTTTCCGCGGCCTCAAGTTGTTGTTCAACAGTGTCGTTTTTCAATTCCCGAAACCATCAAGGGAACGGTCGTATCCCTGTCCATCTATCCGAAACTATTACCCCTGATTGTGGGAAAGTTTCGAAATTCCGGAATTACGTTAAATACGCCTGACATCGAAATTTATCTCAATCAAAAGCCTCGATCAGAAGACAACCATCTTAATTCATTCTCTTTGGGAACCGTTGAAGAAACAGTGGGAGCCGTTTTTGGCGTTATATTATCAAAAACACCCGGACTGCGCGTCCGGTTGAAGAATGCCCGGTTGAATATTTTTAAAGAAAAAAAACCTGCTTTTTGGTTACAGGATATTAACGCCGGCATCAATGTTTTAAAAGATCATATCAGCCTGGACATGGAATGCGACACCAGTATCTGTAAAAATATCTCCCTAAAGCGAGCCGTTCATTTGTATAAAGATAAGTTTTTGTTATCAATAATAAATCTCAAATTAGAATATCCTCAGCTTGATTTATCCGGCAAATTGGATATCCATCGCACTTTGCCATCGACGCCGCAAAAGGTCAATCTGGAACTGACGGGAACAGATGTGGATGTCGTTTCAACCCGGAAAGCTGCTCTGGATCTGGCAG
>JASFGF010000353.1:0-3706 GCA_050123915.1 Desulfobacterales bacterium
AACCCTCTTTTTTGCCTGCTCTATAAGCTCGACAATGCTGACGATTTTCGGTTTAGGCTTCGCATTTACAAGTTTTTTAAACGTATCCTCCGGCAGCGATTTTTTCAAATGTCCCACCACATCAAAACATTCCCACCAGCAGTCAAAGATTTTCCAGCAGACCGAATGATCTTCGCTGCTCGTTCTGCAATAGGCAAAAGAAACAAGCCCACCCAATCTGGGGCATCTTCGCTCAAGCGTATTAATATTTTCATCCATTGTTTAACCGGTTTCGTTGATTAGTATATCAGTTTTTATTTTAATTTTCTTTTGATTAAGGGCGATACGTATACTGTCGAGAATTCCATTGATAAAAGCACCGGATTCTTCGGTGCCGAATTTCTTCCCCACGTCAATTGCCTCGTTGATAGATACTTTTGATGGAATATCCTGGCAGTAAAGCAGTTCATACACCGCAATTCTCATAATATTTCTGTCCACGCAGGACATTCGGTTTATTTTCCAGTTATCGGAAAAGGTCTCAATGATTGAATCAATCTCGGGTTTTGCTTGAATGACGCCTTTGACAAGCTTCAGAAAAAAGGGGCGGGCCTTTTTTGAAAAGGTGAAATTAAGGCAGAAACGTTCCAGCAACTCATTTGAGTCGTTCTGGATCATATCCATATAAAAGAGCGCCTGCATGGCAAGTTCTCGGGACTTGCGACGGTTCCCCATGGTTACGCCTGGTCGACGACCTCAATCAAATTTGCCATTTCTATGGCCGATATAGCCGCACTCCATCCTTTATTACCGGCTTTAGTTCCGGCCCGTTCAATGGCCTGTTCAATGGTGTCCGTAGTGACAATGCCAAATATGACCGGAATTTCAGATTCCAAACTGACCATGGCAATGCCTTTGGAAACCTCGGCACTGACATAATCAAAGTGCGGGGTGGCACCTCTGATGACAGCTCCCAGACAGATAACGGCATGATATCGAGCCGTTGAAGCCATCTTTTTTGCCATCAATGGTATTTCAAAAGCACCGGGAACCCGGACGACTTCAATATCCTCGTCCCTGGCCCCGGATCTTAACAATCCATCCAAAGCCCCTTCAAGAAGTCTTTCAGTGATAAAGTCATTAAAACGGCTGACAACAAGCGCAAATTTTTTACCCTCAGCAAGAAGTTTGGCTTCAATAATTTTTGGCATTTAGCCTCCTTCCGATTTTGTTTCCTGAATCTTGTAAGATACCGGCAGTAATTATGAATTAGGAAATAGATAACCGCTTTCCTCTTTCCTTTTCCTGGTTTAATTACTACGACACAGTATCGATATTTAACAGGTGTCCCATTTTAAGTTGTTTACACTTTAAATATCGCCGATTGTATTCATTGGGTTCTGTTTCGATTTCCATCTGCTCAACAATTTTGAGGCCATACCCGTCAAGCCCGACCATTTTCTTAGGATTATTGGTAAGAAGCCTCATTTTTCTCACGCCAAGGTCCACCAGAATTTGCGCACCAATTCCGTAATTTCTAAGGTCCGGCTGGAATCCAAGCCGCTCATTCGCTTCAACCGTATCGAGGCCCTGGTCCTGAAGCGCATAGGCTCTTATTTTATTGACAAGCCCGATACCGCGTCCTTCTTGCCGGATATAAAGAAGCACTCCGGCACCCTCCTGGTCGATCATTTCCATTGCCGTCTGCAACTGATCGCCGCAATCACATCGAAGGGAACCGAAAATATCCCCTGTGAGACACTCAGAGTGAACTCTAACAAGAACCGCTTTTTCAGGATCAATTTTCCCCTTAACCAACGCAATATGCAATAAATCATCCACATCATTTTCATACACAACGGCTTTGAATTCTCCCGCAATTGAAGTGGGGATAATGGTTTCCGCCGATCTTCTCACGAATGACTCCTTACGCATCCGATATTCTATAAGATCGGCGATGGTGCATATGCCAATACCGTGCTTTTCACTGAATTCTTCAAGCGCCGGCATTCTGGCCATAGAACCGTCTTCATCCATGACTTCACATATTACGCCGGCCGGCTTTAAACCGGCTAGACGTGCCAAATCGATGGATCCTTCTGTTTGCCCGGCTCGCACCATGACACCGCCATTCCTGCCGCGCAGAGGAAATACATGGCCGGGTCTAACAAGATCGGTGGGTTGGGCATCGTCCGCTACCGCCGTAAGAATTGTTGTGGCACGATCCGCTGCGGAAATACCGGTTGTTACACCGCACCGGGCTTCAATGGAAACCGTAAAACCGGTTTGAAACGAAGAGGTATTGTGCTCGACCATCAACGGAAGGTTGAGAGAATCGATTTTTTCTCCGGTCATGGACAGGCAGATCAACCCCCTTCCATGTTTGGCCATAAAATTAATGGCCTCAGGTGTAACTGCTTCAGCAGCCATGGTAAGGTCGCCCTCATTTTCACGATCTTCATCATCAACGAGAATGACCATACGCCCGGCTTTTATGTCTTTAATTGCATCTTCAATGGTTATTAATGGCATTTATATCTATGATCTCCTAAAACAAAATCGTGTTACGATTTTATGAAATGCGGCGATGCCGCTCAGTTTGACAAAAAGTATACCCGCCTTCGGCGGGCTAAACCCCATCTTTCCCTAGCCGGGTACAACAGGCTTTCAGTAATGATAGGACCCGGAAGAGTCGGGATCTTCCCTGCGCTTCGACAAGCAGCGGACCATTCAATTTTAAACGAAACCGCTTTTTGCAAGAAACTCCATGTCTAAGGAGCTTCCTGCTTCTTTTTTCTTTTCATCATGGCGTTTACCCCCGACAAAACGTTCAACGTATTTTCCTATCATATCTGTCTCTATGTTGACAAGATCTCCGGCCTTTTTAAAGCCGATGGTCGTCAATTTCGCCGTATGGGGGATAATGCTGACATCAAAACTATCGTGACTACAATTGTTAATGGTCAGGCTGATGCCATCCACTGCGACAGAACCCTTTTGAATCATATAATGAGAAATGAATTCCGGTACCTTAAAGGAGACAATAATTGCATTTCCAATATTTTGTTTGAGCGTGACGGTTCCAATTCCATCGATATGGCCTGAAACAAGATGACCATCGATGCGGTCAGAGAGGCGAAGGGCCCTTTCAAGGTTGACACGATCTCCGATCTTGGCACTTTTAAACGTCGTCTTCGAAATCGTTTCAGGTGAAACGTCGACCGTAAAACGTCTGTCGTCAATCATAACGACCGTCAAACAGGCACCGCTAACACAAATGCTGTCTCCGAGCCTGGTTTGTTCAAGGAAAAAATCCGCATCAATGGTCATGCGTTTTCCCTGACCTTCCGGCCGAATTTCACGAATGGTTCCGAAACCTTCTATGATGCCTGTAAACATAAGTCATAAAACTGTCAATTCAAGATTGTCGGTTGAACAATCAAGAAAAAACCTGCTGAAATGTTGATATCACTTTTCAAACATTCTTTAATTTAAGTATCCTTCTACCATAATATCATCGCCGAACCGCCTGACTTTAATATCTTTAACCGGAATACAATGATCCATTAAATCCACACCGGAACCTTTACAGATGGGAATACCGTCATCTCCTCCCAGAATTTTAGGCGCATAGAAAAACAGGACCTTATCAACGATTCCGGTGGATAGGGCTGAAGCGAAAACCCGACCCCCGCCTTCGATAAGAAGGCTGGTGATGCCCAAAGAT
>JASFGF010000354.1:0-3702 GCA_050123915.1 Desulfobacterales bacterium
TTCGTTTTCCGAACGGCCGCAAAGAAAAACCGTTGAAGGTGCTTTTTCAATCCACTCTGTTACCATGTCCGGTGGAATCTTGACGACTCGATTGTCTTTATCAACCTTTGCACCGTTCTTTTCAAAAAGTTCCAGTGCTTCCGGAAATTTTACTTTCACGCCCACTTCGGCAAATACCTTCAGGCTGGTTTCATGTATTTTAATAATGTCTTTTTCGGAGATGACTTTATATTGTCCTCCAGGCAAACCTTTTCTCGTTTTCATTTTTTTCTCACTTTTTAATCTACAAAAAATTTGGAAACAATTTTATAATCCTATGTCCTTCGTTCAGAACAGTTATGCCGGTTACATTCTAAGCATGGATTATAAGATTGTTCCCTCGGGTTAGAATCAGGTGGTGTTATTCCGAAAACGCCGGAAATAGATTTACGGGGTTGCATGAAGCAGGAGTCTGTGAGTTCAATGTTCAACTCATTTGAATCAAAAATACTAAACAGTTTTTTCTGGTCGGTGATGGGCCAGTCACAATACCCCGGACTGAAGCATAGGGTCACTTGTTTGCCCTGGCTTTTATATTCGCCCTTCATACGCTGATGAAACGTTGCCACCATATTATCGGCAGCCACAGACGCCATGGCGTCCAGGATGTAGGCTTCTGCCAGATGCTTTTCGTCCATGAGCCGCTTGATTTCACATTCGACAGCACTACCTAATGTTGCGATATAACAGATGATTTCCTCGCAATTTTTTAGCGTTTTTGAAAGTTTTGAACTTTTAAATTCCGGTCCTTCTTCAAGACAAACGGTACTCTTTTCCACCGAATCGATCTCACTGTTCTGGTGATGCAAAGAAGGGTTGGTAAGTTTTTCAAATACGGGTTCCAATTTTTCAATTTTCAAGCGGGTTGAACGTGAAATATTGCTGAATTTATCAGCCCCCAAGAGCTTGGCCAACTCATCTTTTTGTATGTTTGATGTAATTTCCATTTTAAGCTCACCTCGCATTTACAAGGATTATTTCTTTAAAAAAAATAAGACCTTTAGAAAACATCCTTTTTGATCAAGTTTTGTGTCAGATTTAATTTACAACCCTCGAAATACTCGATGTACTCCTCGGGTCAAAATTGAATGTATTCCCCACTCAAAGTCCGGGGTCTTTAGCTTGAACAAAATTGAACATTTTCAAAAGGTCTCAAAAGTTTATATAGAGATATATTCAGCTAAGATTATTTTAATTAAAAATATTATACAAATAATATTCTTTTGTAAAGGTTTTTTTTAAAATTGCGGGCAGAGCTTTTTCGGAAGGCTTTAGTGATCAAAAAAGATAGAACTCAAGATGTTACTTGACCTCTAAGTCCTGGACGTCAAGCATGTCGGTAAGCATGTTTAGAGAACGCACGATCTGATCTATTTCAGCTTTCTTTGTTTGTCTTAAGCCATCAATGATCTTTTGCTGGATGGGAGGCGGTGCATTTTGGGCCAGCTTCTTTCCGGTTTCGGTAAGCTGGATAGTAATCATACGGCGATCGGGCGAGGTTCTTTTCCGTTCCGCAAGACCTTTTTTTTCAAGGCGGTCTACAACGCCGGTGACCGTGCTGGATTTGACCATCATATGATCGGCAATTTTAGACGGAGGCAGAGGGCCATATTCATAAAGTGTTAAGATGCAATTGAGTTGTGCTGCGCTTATGTGATATTTTTTGTTTAATTCTTTGGTATAGAGCTCGCTTGCCTGAACAAGTCTTCGAATCGAAAAGATAATCTGCTTGGTATGATCAGACGGCAATTGATTGTCTCTGGTATTTTGATTGCCGCTGCGGATATTTGACATTTTATTTTGTTCCTGTTAAAAACTTTTTGGCTCAAACAATTTATTATTCATTAATGAATATCAATCAATAAATCAATATTATTTTTTATCCTTTTAACTGATATTTAATATCGATATCCAGACGGCCTTTCAAGTAAACCATCAAAGAAATCATGATCAAACTAACACATGTTTTTAAATCATTTGACGGCGGAGAAACCTATGCCGTCAATGATCTTTCTTTCCAAGTCCTTAAAGGCGAGACCCTGGTCCTTTTGGGTTCATCCGGGTGTGGCAAAACAACGACGCTGAAGATGATCAACCGTCTGATTGAACCTACTCGCGGGACCGTTGAAGTGGATGGCAAAGACGTCATGAATCGAAATCCTGTGGACCTGCGGCGTCAAATCGGATATGTGTTCCAAGGGATCGGGCTGTTTCCCCATATGACCGTTGAACAGAATGTTGAAATCGTTCCGCGACTTCTCGGATGGTCCAGTCGTTCTATACGAGAACGGATGCAAGAATTGCTGATCCTGGTCGGGTTGCCGGCCGAAAGTTATGCCCAAAGATTTCCCGATGAACTCTCCGGCGGCCAGCAGCAAAGGATCGGTGTGGCCCGAGCCCTCGCAGCAAATCCCGACTATTTACTGATGGACGAACCGTTCGGCGCTCTTGACGCCCTCACCCGTGAAGCCCTCCAGCAAGAATTATTAAATTTGAAAAAACAACTCAATAAAACGATTGTATTTGTTACACATGACCTTCATGAAGCGCTTCTGCTCGGGGACCGCATTGCCATTTTGCATGAAGGTCGTCTGGAACAGATCGGGACCAAAAATGATATATTGGACGCTCCGGCAACCCAATTCATCAGGGATTTATTTACAACAAGAGCACCGGAAACTTTATCTCAATCGAGCTAAATGAGATAAATATATTACGATCGTTTTCTGTTTTGTTTACGCGCCATAGGGGTTTATCTTAAGGAACACCCAATATGCATTTGAATGCTTTTTTTGCGTATATTGTCGAACGTTTACCGGAACTCTGGCTTCGAATCGGTGAACACCTCATGCTGACAGGCTGCTCTACGCTGGCCGCCATGTTCATCGGCATCCCTGTGGGTATTTTCCTTTCCCGCACCACCTGGCTGCGCGGGCCGGTAATGGGCCTTATCGGTATCCTTCAGACCATACCCAGCCTTGCCATGCTGGTCTTTTTGCTGGCGCTGCTCAATAAGATCGGCGTCCTGCCGGCACTTATAGCCTTAACCCTCTATGCCTTGCTTCCGATTGCCAGAAACACTCTTACGGGACTTGAAGAAGTATCCGCCGAGGTGATGGAAGCTGCCGAAGGAATTGGTATGAAAGAATACCAGCAGCTATTGATGGTTAGAATACCTTTGGCTGCACCGGTAATCGTTGCCGGCATACGAACCGCAGCAGTGGTTGGGGTCGGCATTGCCACACTTTCAGCCTTTATCGGAGCAGGTGGATTGGGCCAGTTCATTAATCGTGGCCTGGCATTGGCTAATACAAAACTCATTCTTCTTGGTGCAATTCCTGCTGCACTTCTTGCCTTGATTGTTGACTTTTCCATCGGGGCTTTTGAGTGGGGACTTCGACCGGAAAGAAAAAAAGATAAAAAAGGATCGGTTAAGTTGTTGATGCGACGACTGGCTTTTATGTTGCCAGCTGCTTTAATTTTGATGGGCATCTTTACTTACTTTACTAAACCCGGATGGATTTCCGAATCCGCAAAACCTTTGGAAACCGGTCATAAAGTTGTCAGGATCGGAACCAAAAATTTTACTGAGCAGCTTATTCTAGGGGAGATGATGGCCCAAGTGATTGAGGCAAAAACCGATCTAAATGTGGAAAGACGTTT
>JASFGF010000355.1:0-3701 GCA_050123915.1 Desulfobacterales bacterium
GGGAGAACGATATTCCAATCATCCGGCCAATGTTGAAAAATACGGCTTCAAGTCGATCACCATTGAGGAAATGCTGGTCAAGCTTAAAGAAGCAGACCTAATTATTCCTTTTTAGAGGATATACCATCATGAAACTATTAAATATTATTCGTACAGAACCGGACGAAACAACTAAAATGTTTATCGAAAGTTTCTCGAAGGACGAAGAGGCTAAAAAAGTCGTTCTTTATGAAGAAGATATAGACTGGCCCGCATTGGTGGATGATATCTTTTCCTATGACAAGGTCGTATGCTGGTGGTAAATCGATTCCATCCACAATTCGAATCTTATAACATGTATTATAAATTTGGAGTTGAAATATTAAATTCAACTCAATAAAAAGGAACAAAAGCCATGGCTAATAAATTAGGGATTCTCGTAAGCTCGAACAAACACCTTGATTATGTCATCGCCTTAACCACAGCCGCCCACGATAAAGGGAAAAATGTTCAGATATTTTTTACCGGTCAGGGAGTTCTTCTTACACAAAAGCCGGAATTTGAACAACTGGTGGGCAAAGCCAAACTTTCAGTATGTGACGTTAGTTTTCGAGCAAACGGTCTTTCGGGTGATGTGCCGGGCGTCGGATTCAAGGACTTTGCCACCCAGGCAAGAAATGCGGAAATGATTGAATCGTGTGACCGGTATGTTGTTTTTTAGCCGGGATGCAATATTTAGAATTTTCGAAAACATTGAAATCAGCGCAATAGTTGTTAATTTGTAATACCGCCCATGATTGTGTTTTTTATCCTCTTTTTATGATTTATGGCGGATCCACCCAATCTTCAAACACTCTTGACCCCATATTCCATTGTCGTCATCGGTGCTTTCAGTAAAAAATGGTCGGGTGGGAAGCATCATTTCAAAGATTTGTAACGTTTATCCGAAAAGGTTGACAAGGCCCTTTCATGTCACTATATTTCAGCCAACTGTTGAAGTTTTTAAAAAATACAGAAAGGAAACAATTTTATGGCAAAAGATATTCTTGAAGTAGGCGACAGCAGCTTTGAATCCGAAGTATTAAAATCAGATAAACCTGTACTGGTCGATTTTTGGGCACCCTGGTGTGGCCCGTGCAGGGCAATTGCACCCATCGTCGAAGAACTTGCTAAAGATTTCGGAGACAAGGTTAAGTTTACAAAATGCAATGTTGATGAAAACCCGACAACCCCTACCAAATACGGCATAAAATCCATTCCGACCCTTATTTTCTTTAAAGATGGAGAAATTCAGGACAAGGTTATTGGTATCGTTGCAAAATCGAGGCTCGAGGAAATGATATCTAGCGTTTAGCAGGAAACCTTGCTAATGAAAAATGTCGATTATGAACTTGTCATTATCGGCGGTGGCCCTGCTGGGCTTGCCGCCGGTTTTTATGAGGCACGTTCCTAATTTAAGGTCTTTTTGTTGGAGAAAATGAAACGAATTATTGCTTTAATGCTTATTCCATTGTTTGTGTTTTCCGGTTGTGCCTGGTTTCAATCAAAAGAAGAAGAAACTGCCCTGGAACTGGTCAGCGACGGAATGGATCAATTCAACAACGAGGATTATCAGGATTCTATAGAATCCTTTGAAAAACTTAGAGACTGGTACCCTTTCAGCAAGTATGTTATTCTTGCTGAACTGAAAATTGCAGATGCGTATTACCATATAAAAAATTATGAGGAAGCTGTGGCAGCATATGAAGCATTTGAAAACCTTCATCCCCGCAACGAAGCCATTCCTTATGTCATTTTCCAAATCGGGCTCTGCTATTATGAACAAATCGATACCATCGACAGGGATCAGACTCCTGCAAAAAACGCACTCGATACTTTCAATCGTCTTAAAAAACAGTTTCCTGAAGATGGTTATGCTCACAGAGCCGAAGATCACATTAAAAAATGTATAAAAAGCCTTGCCGGACACGAATTTTATGTTGGATTATTTTATTATGAGGGCAAGCATTATAAAGCAGCCCTGAGCCGCTTCAAATCGGTACTATCCAACTTTCCTGATGTCGGAGTTCACCAGAAGGCACTCCAATATGTCAGCCGTTGTGAAGCATTGCTCACTAAAGATCAGAAAAATTAGATAAAAACACTTTACATATATACTGTAATATTATAGTAAAGCCAGTTCTTGTTTAAATTTAAGGAGAAATAATCATGTCCAAAATGTGTGAAATATGCGGGAAAAAGCCCCTCGTTGGCCATAATATAAGCCATGCTCATAATGTAACGAAACGTCGCTTTAATCCAAACCTTCAGAAGGTAAAAACATTACAAAAAGGACGGGTTAAAAAGATGATGGTTTGTACCAGCTGTATTAAATCGGGGCAAGTTGTTAAAGCACCCTAAATCGAAAAGGGGCTTAATAACACATTTTTAAAAGGCTTTAAAAAAACCAAAACAAATACAGATCATCAGTCAATTCTTCTGACATCCTGAATATGTTTCACCTTTCTAATAGCCGAAAGAACCTTGTTTAAATGATCGGTGTTTTCAACGGCTATGGTGAATAAACTGTCGACGATTTTACTCTGCCGTGTTTCTGTGTTCGCACTTAAAATATTAGCCCCATTTTTGCTGATATTTGCAGTAATATCCGCCAGCAAGCCAACCCTGTCATAAGAACGAACCAAAATTTTCACAGGATATGTATCCGCTATATCCACACTCCATTCTACATCTATTTGTCGATCAGGACTCATTTTCATAGCATTAACACAATTTGTACGATGGACGGTAACCCCATACCCTCTAGTAATATAACCTATAATAGAATCTCCTGGAACCGGCTGACAGCATTTCCCGAACTTGATCAAAATATCGTCCACACCTTTTACAGTCACACCTGTTTTCGGCTTTTTCTTTTTAACGCGGCTAATGATTTTATCAAGAAAGGATGCGGAATCTTCTTTTTCTTCGGGTTTCGGTTCAACTTTTCGAATAATCTGCAAAGGCGTAATTTTTCCATAACCAACGCTTGCAATCAGATCATCCACATGTTTAAAACCAAAATGCTCAACCACCTTCTCCATCTCTTCCGATTTCAAGAGGGTGTTAAAATTGAGGCGGTATTTTCGAAATGCCTTTTCACACATCTCCCGACCGAGGGTAATACTTCGTTCTCTTTCCTGGGTTTTGATCCATTGTCTGATCCTGGAACGGGCTTTGACAGTTTTGACAAAATTGAGCCAGTCTTTACTGGGATGACTCTTTTTTGATGTGGATATTTCAACGGTGTCTCCGGTTTTCAGTTCATATTGCAAAGGAACGATGCGACCGTTCACTTTGGCCCCGACACACTGATTCCCGACTTCTGTGTGAATTAAGTATGCAAAATCCACAGGAGTAGCGCCATTGGGCACTGTTTTTATCTCTCCTCGGGGAGTAAAAATATACACTTCGTCCGGGAAAAGATCAATGCGGACGTTCTCCAAAAATTCATCCGGGTTTTTAAAATTTTCCTGATTTTCCACCAGGTTCTGTATCCAGGAAAACGTTTTGGTTGTCTTATCATCAAGGTGAAGACCTTCCTTGTAGCTACAGTTGGCAGCGATACCTGATTTGGCAACTTTATCCATGTCCCATGTTCGAATCTGAATCTCAATACGTTCTCCAAAAGGGCCGATGACGGTTGTGTGGAGGGACTGATACATATTAGGCTTGGGAACCCC
>JASFGF010000356.1:0-3669 GCA_050123915.1 Desulfobacterales bacterium
ACAGATGAATGATCAGGCCGATGTCTTTCCCTTCTCCACGGTGTCCTTCACCCACAAGTCCTTTGTGCTCCACGATGGCATTTGCCCCCCCTTCCGCCACTCTCTGAATAGCATCCTTCATATTCTTCAGTCCGTCGATAGGACCCATTGAAATTCCGTGATCCATAGGAACAATGACCGTTCTGCGGGTGTTCCGATTGATAATTCGTTCCATACGGATTCGTTTACCTAAATATGTCATGTTATCCGCCTCCTTTACCCACGAAAAAAGGCCGTGAAAGTTTTCCACGGCCCTTAAAATGAAAAACCGTGGGATGTTCCGTCTACCCACGGTTTTTTTCGCTTTGCAAGTTGTTCTTGTATCAGCGCACCCCAGGCAGACCGCTGGTAAAAAAATACCAATAATAAAAATAATAACTGCCTGATGTTTTATGCACCATTTATTTTCCTTGATTCAATTAATTTGGAAACCCTCTTAACTTATAGATATTTTAATGTCAAGACTTTTTTCCCTGAATTTTGCACGAGTTGCCCGAAGGTTCTCATTAATTTTCATGCAAGATTCAGGTATGCGCTAAATCGGAACGGCTGCCTTGTATAAAACAGCATTTCCTTTTATACTGTATTTTTCTACTACTGCGGGTATGAGTATCGACACACCCTTTTTAATTTCGATGCGTTTGTTTCCGGTTAGGTCGACAACGACAGCATCTCCATCCGTGCAAAGCAGTATTTCAACGCACTTTCTATCGGGGCTGTAATAATTCATATCCGTTTTTATGGTAATAACCGATAAAGAAAACTCTTGGGCATGACTTTCATATCGCTGTTCACATGGATTGATTCTCTCCATATTGAGAATGTTGATATCGCGTTCTTCAAATTTAAGGACATTCAACAGCTCTTTTACATCAACATGCTTTGGTGTCAGTCCACCCCGTAATACATTGTCTGAATTTGCCATTAATTCTATGCCGACGCCATCCAGATAAGCGTGAAGTGTTCCGGCCGGAAGGAACATGGCCTGACCCGGTTCCAGACAAACCAGGTTCAACATAATCGGAGATAAAACACCGATATCCAGAGGATATTCTTCATTCAGATCAACCACCCACTGATATGCATTGTTTTTGTCTTTCAACTGATTCGCATGTTTAACGGCATCGTTGACAATCTGCTTCTGTGTCGAACGATCCATTACCATCATAGCTTTAAAAAAAATTTTTAATCCTCTGGAATTCGGCTGTTGACGGAAGAGATCCAAGTCTTTCTTTAAACCCGGCGGACATATGTTGTCCATAATGAAAATGATGTCGGAAATTTTTCGAAAACCGTTTAGCGCCCGGAAAGGGGTCAATGCACAGATACACTCGGGTTTGTGGTTGTCATCTTTGTAATTTCTATCGGGCGCATCCAACGGAATTTTGAGCCTGTTTTCCCTTTCAAAACCTTCTCTGGCCTGCTCCAGACTGGGATGGGCTTGGATGGAAAGCGGTTTCGCAGCAGCAAGCACTTTAAATAGATAGGGGAGCCTGTATTTAAACTTTCGAGCCACTTCTTTCCCAAGAATTTCCTGGGAATTCTTGTCAATCAATTCCAACAGGGATTGCCACTTCCCGTTGCATTTTACCTTAGAAGGTGCCTTGGGATGGGTGCCCATCCAGAGTTCAGCCTGGGGGGCATCGGCCGGAGAATCATTTCCCAAAAGTTCCGGAATGGCCGTATACGAACCCCAAGCATATTCCTGAATGGTATTTTTCAGCAAACATATTCCGGTCATTACCCCACCTCGGTTATCACCTGAATCTTGCATATGAAAGTCTCCAACTCGTTCAAAATTCAGGTATTAACTTAAATTAATTTTTAATATTTTGTAAATAGTTTAGTCTTTTGAAACAAATCGATTTCATTGGTCTTCGGTTTCAGCTTCGACCCAACAAGAAGGAGCTTCAGGTATAATTAAATTTTTGGCTGGAAGCTGTTTGAGTGAATTAGGGATCGTGTTGAAAGAACCATAGGCGATTTAACTTTTTGGGTGAAACCCCCTGCTAAAACAGAGTTCTTTATTAATAGCCTGGGCAGGTTCTTTCATTACGAGCCCTTATTCACGAGTTCTTGCAGAAAAAATTTAATTATACCTGAAGCGATAACATTTCCAAAAAGCGAAAGTGTTATGATATTTTTAAAAATAACATTTATTCTTAATTAAACAAACTTTAAATCTTTCTACAAACGAAATGTTAAGGTTTACTTCTCAAATTTAGAATGATATTAAGATAATTATACAATAATTGATGATAGTTAAAGGTGTTTAAGTGTCCCTTCTAGTCAACGAAATATTTTACAGCATACAAGGTGAATCCACATACAGCGGCCGCCCCTGCACATTCGTCAGACTCACGGGATGCAATTTAAGATGCTCATACTGCGACACTCAATATGCTTATGAAGAAGGGGAAGAGATGGAAATTTCCCAAATCATGAATCGGATTTCCTTCTTCAATTGCGCTCTGGTCGAAATTACCGGCGGCGAACCCTTGCTCCAAAACGAAACCCCTCTGTTGATTTCAAAGCTGCTTGAAAATGGATCTATCGTTATGATGGAAACCAATGGAAGCATTGATATCAGTCAGGTTGACGAGAGGTGTATAAAAGTTGTGGACATAAAATGCCCGTCAAGCAATGAATCCGAGAAAAATGATCTGGAAAACTTAAAAAGGCTCCACCCAAAAGATCAGATTAAATTTGTCGTTGGAAACCGTGAAGATTACATGTATGCTAAAAATATCATCAAGTTACATTGCCCGGAATTTTTAGGGGATCACATTCTCTTTTCTCCGGCATCCGGAATCATGTCACCCGCTGATCTCGCAGGTTGGATACTTGAGGACAATCTGAATGTCAGGCTTCATCTTCAATTGCATAAAATGATATGGCCAGACAAAAAAAGAGGCGTATGATTCGATTATGAGTCCGACCAAGAAAGCCGTTGTACTCTCCAGTGGAGGAATCGATTCCACCACTGTCATGGCGATGGCCAAACACGAAGGCTTTAAAATCTTCAGTTTGAGTTTTTTCTATGGACAGCGCCATGCCTTTGAACTCGAAGCCGCCCAAAAAGTGGCGAACGCCATCGGTGTCACCGAACACCTTGTCATCAACATTGATTTAAAACAAATAGGCGGTTCATCTCTTACTGATGATATGGATGTGCCAAAAGACAGGGATGAACAGGAGATGTCCCGGGAAATACCCGCTACCTATGTTCCGGCAAGAAACACCATTTTTCTTTCCTTTGCCCTGGCATGGGCCGAGGTTCTTAAATCATCCGACATTTTTATCGGTGTAAACGCCATAGACTACAGTGGATATCCGGATTGCAGACCCGAATATATTGACGCATTTGAAAAGATGGCCAATCTTGCAACAAAGGCAGGCGTGGAAGGCACCACAAAAATCAAAATAAGGACACCGCTTATTCGCTTAACCAAATCAAAAATTATTCAAAAAGGGATTGAATTGGGGGTTGATTATGCTTTAACCCATAGCTGCTATGACCCTTCCCCTCAGGGTTTGGCATGTGGTCGATGCGACAGCTGTCAATTAAGAAAAAAAGGGTTTAAAGAAGCCGGCGTTTCAGATCCGACAAGATATATTGACTCGGTCTTC
>JASFGF010000357.1:0-3666 GCA_050123915.1 Desulfobacterales bacterium
GAGATCTAAGGGCGGGATTCATATCTAATCGCTTCGTATTAAAAGTTAGAACTGCACCATATAGTAATCTGGTGATAGAGCGTAATGATTGATTCAGCTGTTTCTTTGTGCCATAATTTGAAAGCTTGGAATAATGGCGTTTCCGGATAGTAATATAAAATCATTGCTCATTTTCAGAATAGTTTGTTTAAGGAGGCTTTTCAGATATGGATCCATTGTGGATTGTTGCCGCATTTGTCTTCGGAGCCGCTTCCAGCAGGATCGGCCTGCCGCCTCTCGTGGGATACTTGATCGCTGGGTTTGTCCTTAACATTTTCGGTGTTGAGGGAAGCGAAACTCTTGGAAAAATTGCCGATGCAGGTGTAACGTTGCTTCTATTTTCCATCGGTCTAAAACTGAAGCTGAAAAGTCTTGCCAAGCCCGAAGTATGGGCCGGTGCAACGATTCACATGTTTATTACCGTTGCAGTCTTCGGAACCGGGATCTGGATTCTTAGTATGTCAGGGATGCCCTACTTTCATCTTCTAAGCTGGCAAACCGCAATACTGATCGCGTTCGCCCTGAGTTTTTCGAGTACGGTTTTTGCGGTTAAAGTGCTTGAAGAAAAGAAAGAGACGTCCTCCCGCCATGGCGCTGCCGCAATCGGTATACTGATCATGCAGGATATTATTGCGGTTGTTTTTTTAGCAGTCTCTGCCGGAAACCTCCCTTCACCGTGGGCAGCGGTCCTCGTGGCATCGCTTTTTATCATCAGGCCTCTGCTGGCCAGGTTTTTGGTCCGATGTGGTCATGGCGAACTTCTGATGTTATTTGGAATATTGATGACCACTGCCGGGTACAGCAGCTTCGAAATGGTCAATTTAAAAGGAGGTCTGGGGGCGCTTGTGTTCGGTATGCTCTTGGCTACTCACCCCAAGGCGGGTGAACTGGCCGATAGGTTGCTGAGCTTCAAAGATCTCTTTCTTGTCGGGTTTTTTTTAAATATTGGCATCTCCGGTTCTCTGACGCCCATAGGACTCGTGATAGCGCTTTTGCTGGTGCTGGCCGTACCGTTCAAAGCAGCACTGTTTTTCGGCATCCTCACACGCTTCAAGCTGCGTGCTCGAACATCGATGCTTACTTCGCTTAGCTTAGCCAATTATAGTGAGTTTGGTCTCATTGTCGGGTCTATCGGCGTTGCCATGGGCTGGATGAGCGGTGACTGGCTGGTTATTATCGCTGTTTCACTTTCGATAACGTTCATTTTGGCAGCTCCGTTGAATTCAGCCTCCCACATTATCTATGCACGTTTTTCAGGCCGACTGAAAAGTTTCGAAACCGCAAAGCGTCTGCCTGAAGATAAACCGATAGAAACTGGCGATGCTGAGGTTGTGATTATCGGCATGGGTGGCGTTGGAACGAGTGCATTTGACGAAATGAGGCGTCGATACGGCGACGTGGTGATCGGACTGGATTTTTGCGCTGAAACGGTGGAGCAACATCAAAAACTTGGGAGAAATGTGGTTTACGGCGATGCCGAGGATAGCGATTTCTGGGAGCGAGTCGAACCGGCGAGTAGTCGGGTTAACCTGGTCATGCTGGCCTTACCGGATCCCAAGGCCGGTATATTTGCAATCCGGCAGATGGCTCAGAGAGGTTATCAAGGCCAGATCACAGCGTCAGTGCGTTACGAGGATGAAATACCAATCCTGAAAGAAGAGGGGATCAATGCCGCATACAGCTTATACGAAGAAGCTGGTGTTGGATTTGCCGACCACGTTTGTGACCATATGGATTACTGCAAACTCAAAGATGCCGGTCTAAAATCCTGAAAGGTGGGTCTGGCGATGATATTTTTATCTTTTGGATGACTATTTCAGGAATCAAAAACTTCGAGTTTCGTGTGATCACCATTAAATATCGCGATTGCTAACTTTACAGGCACCCCCATTTTTCATCTATTTTTCGAGATACCTTGCAAAAAGTCCAGATAGCTAATGATTCCAAACCGATGTGATACTAAAAACCTAAATTCTTAACTTGACAATATTTGTGTAAAAATAGTCACTATTATGCGGCTTGCCTTTGGCAACACCAGCCAGTCAATTCGCTAGACTGATAAACTCATCTTGGTCTTATGAACAAGGTGTGCATGCTATTCCCAATGCTTCCCTTGCTATCAAATATGGTAGTAGTTGACTGGCCAATCCCCTCGCTACCTATCGAAGTGCGGGCTGCCATGCCCACCCACGGCCCGATGGGATGACGATAAAATCCGACCGTCATGTCCACCGGTACAAACGTCCAATTGAGAACATCGAGTTCTGCGCTAACTCCGTTGACGGAATCAATCATTAGGATAAGGGATTCAAGTCCGTCTGTTGCGCAACCTTCTATCAACGGAATTCGCGGCCTTGTCCATACTGTAGCCGGTCCCATTTTATCGAAAGACCCTTCTGTAAAGCGCCACTCCAGAGCGTCCAGGTATGGAAAATAATTTACGCCCGGAAAAGATTTCTGAACTTGCGGGCCGGGAAGTTGAGGTAATTTAAACTCATCTGGTATGGGTTTGGAAATACTGATTTGCGATTCAAAGCGCCAGGCATGAGCGAGCAAAAAAGTCTTTCCTCCGGAAATATATTGCCCCCTGAGGAGTTCTATTTTTTTACCGGCCCGGATCTTTTTGATTTTGATTTCGCAGGGCTTGATAGGAACAGCACTAAAAAATTCAATGGTTACTCTGACCATTGTCAGATTTTCGGGCGATGGGAATATACGCAACGCATGGGTTAACAATGCACAAGGCGGTCCGCCGTGCTGAAGGTCTGATGACCAGGGACCGATTGTAGCTTCGGTTGGCTCATATTTCCCTTCACCGGTTTTCCGGAAGAATGAGGGGGGAAGATTCAAATTGGCCATTTAATTACCTGTTTATTCGCCTTCGCCAGAATATCCTGCAGTAAGGTGACCCGCCGAAGCTAATAGAGCAAAGGCGGTTTGGGCTTCGGCGAATTCCGCTTTGATACCCCGCAGCTTGCTTCGGGGAGCTTCATTATTTCGTTATGAAGGTCTTGATGCACAATTTCTTGACGGCGTCAGATTAATACCATCGAAGGTGTGTTTTGTAAATCATGCATTTTTCGGTTTTAAATGCCGAACTTTATAATCTATCCTTTGATTTAAAATGGATGATCGTCTGTCAGGTGGGGTATTATTCTCTTATCAGTGGTTTGGTTGCGGTTGTGATCTGTAGATGATATTTCAGGAATCGTAGTGATGATTTGATCCCATGCTCACGATTTTCAGGATCACCGTCATTAATAAACAAGGCGGACTTAAAAAAACCGGCAAACCGGTTAAAACCCTGACCACAATATATTGATTTCGCCTGCCTCAATCCAGTCTGAAAAATGAGGCTTTATCCAGGTGTGATACTCATAAGATATCAAATTTATTAAGGGATTTTATGCCGCAGCGATAAATTGCAGATACCACAGATTCGCTCGACATTTGAATATTGGAGATGGGCTAATATTAAAAAAGTTTGGTCAATGTGATCTCCATTACATATCTCAGGTTGACTTCTGCATTTAACCTTGGAAAGAAAACATAGGTTTGATTTCAGCTTGAAATCTTCATTATTCGTGAAGTAAAGATATAAATACTGCTTATCGTTTTGGATTGACA
>JASFGF010000358.1:0-3663 GCA_050123915.1 Desulfobacterales bacterium
AAATTTTCGCCTTTTTCAAATAAGGATGCGACGTTTAACGGGTTGTCTTCCGTTCGAATATTTTTAAAACCCGAATTTAATAGATGTCCTTTTAATATTTCGAGAAAGTCAAGGTCGTCATCAATGACGATGATGTTATTGTCCATATCAGTTTTCTCTTTTTACCTTATAAAATCTCTTTCGGCCTATTGCCTTTGAGATTGTCAGCATTGTTCCAAAAGGGACCATGCCAAAACGGCATAGTTTTATTTCAAATGATACGCTGACCTCGTTTACATGTATCACATATGCCAAATTGGCACAATAGCCAAGAAAAATCAAACGCATAATAACGTAACCGTTTCAGACCATTTTAAATATAACCTATTGATATAAAATCATTTATATGTCATTTCCTTCGCAAGTCATATTCCGGCACGATTGTTGCTCATATATAACCCAAAAGGGGCGTTTTTCAAAAGTCTCGCCGCAGAGGCTCAGAGGACGCAGAGAAATGTTTTTAACATTCCGCTTACCATAAATTGGACCTATCCTGAGGAACCCTGACAGGGATTTCACAAAGGGAAACGCTGCGGGTCTTATGGATGGAGAGCAAAACGCCTACCTAAATTAAGGAAGATTGAATTTAATGCCAAAAAACAAGGTTAACCACTTACGAAAACAATCGCTTTGCAGTCAGCATGCTGCACCCTTTTTCTTTGGTTTATATCCGTTAACACCAAAGGAAAATCCACTTGTCTCTGCGTCCTCTGAGGCTCTGCAGTAAAAGAGAACAAAAAAACATTTATCATTTTTTAAGTTGAAGTCTTTGTCAATCCAAGCTGCTTTTTGTTGAAAAGATCGGAGGAAATCATATGCAATTAAAGCGCAAATTCGATGCAGGGGAATTTGCCGTCCTTGCGGAAATGGAGCCCCCGAAAGGGGTGGATGTCTCCACAATGGTGACCCATGCCAAAAGAGTTAAAGGAGAGGTGGATGCCTTTGTGGTGCCTGAAATGAGCAATGCCGTCATGCGGATGAGTTCCCTTGGAGGGGCGGTTATTCTGCAAAACAAGGGGATGGAAACCGTAATACAGCTAAACTGCAGAGATCGAAACCGAATCGCTCTTCAGGCGGATCTTCTGGCAGCTTTTGGCTGCGGTATCACCAATGTCATGGCGGTTACCGGAGAAGATCCCAGCTTTGGAGACCATTTCCAAGCAAGATCGGTGTATGACATTGACCTTTTGGAACTCCTCGGAGCGATCAAGGGGCTCCAGGAGGGAAAAGACATGGCCGGAATAGAGCTTTCCGGTTCTCCTGATTTTCTGGTTGGATCAACCGTGAATGCCGGTGCCAAAGGAAAATCTCCTGAACTGGTCATTGAGGAAATGAACAAAGAAATTGAGGCAGGGGTCCAATTTTTTATTTCTCCGCCGTTATTCGATCTTTCCGCCATCGAGCCATTCACGAAAAAGGTGGATATCCGAAAAGCAAATGTTATCCCCACTGTGTTGCTTCTCAAATCCTTGGGCATGGCCCGTTACATGATGCGCAATGTGGAAAATGTTTATGTTCCGGATTCACTGGTTGACCGCATTCAAAAGTCCCCGGACAAAGTTCGTGAGTGCACCCTCATCGCGTCGGAAATGGTGTCATTATTAAAAAATGAAGGATTCAGCGGCGTTCACATCGCAACCCTTGGATGGGAACATAAACTCCCTGAAATACTTGAGAGAATATAAGGATGAAAAAAATGAAGCAGACAAACAGTCAGAAGAAAAAAGGCCTGGTGGGTTCGGTTATGGTGCTCGGCAGCGGCATCGCCGGCATGCAGTCCGCTCTGGATCTTGCCAATTCCGGTTATTATGTGTACTTGGTAGAAAGGTCTTCAGCGATCGGCGGACTCATGTCCCAACTCGACAAGACCTTTCCCACCAATGACTGTGCCATGTGAATTATTTCGCCCAAACTGGTCGAGGTCGGCCGGCATTTAAACATCGAGCTTTTGACAAACAGTGATTTGTTGGGGATTGAAGGCGAACCCGGACATTTTACCGCCCGCATCATGCAACATCCGCGATATGTCGATATTGACAAGTGCACCAGTTGCGGAGACTGTATCAAGGTATGTCCCATCAATGTGTCCGACACTTATAACGAGGGCCTTTCTGAACGAAAGGCGATTTACAAACAGTATGCCCAGGCCATACCCGGGGCGTTTGCAATTGACAAACGGGGAACATCACCATGCCGGGCGTCCTGTCCGGCCCATGTGAGCGTTCAGGGATTCATCGCCCTCATGAACGAAGGCAAATATCATGAGGCGTTGAAGCTGTTTAAAAAAGACCATCCGTTTCCAGGTATCTGCGGCCGGGTGTGTCACCATCCCTGTGAGGAAGTCTGCACACGAACTGACGTTGAACAGCCGCTGGCGATTCAACATCTGCACCGATTTCTGGCGGACTGGGATATGGCCCGTGAAAATTACTACGTGCCTGAAAAAAAAGGCGCCAAAAAAGAAAGAATCGCCATCGTCGGCGCGGGGCCCGCAGGGTTGACCTGTGCCTATTTTTTAGCCATTGAAGGGTATCAGGTAACGGTTTTTGAAAAGTATCCGGTGCTTGGCGGCATGCTGACCGTGGGGATTCCTTCCTATCGTCTTCCAAGAGACGTCATTGATTCAGAAATTCAAGTCATTAAAGACCTGGGTGTCAAATTTAAAACCGGGGTTGAAATTGGAAAGGACATCACTGTTGCCCAGCTCAGAAAGGAGGGCTATAAGGCGATTTTTCTGGGTATCGGTTCCCATGAATGCAAAGTGCTGGGAATCGAAGGGGAAGATTTTGAAGGGGTCTATCCCGGGGTTGATTTTTTAAGAGAAGTCAATCTGGGCAACCGGATTTCGCTGGGTGATCGTGTTGCAGTTATCGGCGGCGGCAATGTCGCCATGGATTCGGTTCGAACCGCTTTGAGGACCGGCTCTTCAAATCCTTTTGTCATTTACCGGCGAAGCATTGAAGAGATGCCCGCGAGCGAGGAGGAAATTGAAGAGTGCCGTGATGAAGGCATCGAAATCATGCCCCTCACCAATCCCATTCGCGTTATTTCAGAAAACGGAAAAGTCAGGGCCATCGAATGTATCAAAATGGAACTGGGTGAACCGGACGAGAGCGGCAGGCGCCGGCCCATACCCATTGAAGGATCTGAATTTTCGATAGAGATCGATACATTGATTCCGGCCATTGGCCAGGAATCCGATTGGGCGTGTCTCACCGATGAATGCGCTTGCACCCTCAGTGACTGGGGAACCCTGCGTGTTGATCCAATGACCTTTCAGTCCGATGATCCCGATATTTTTTCCGGGGGCGATGCCGTCACCGGTGCGGCAACGGTGGTTGAAGCCATTGGCGCAGGAAAAGAGGCTGCTATTTCCATCCATCGTTTTATTCAGGGAGAAGATCTGTATGAAAACCGGCAAACGTCATGGGAAGGCATTCAAGATGTTCCCACTAAAGGGTGCGAAAACATCCCCAAGGAAAAAATGCCCCACCTGGATCCTGAGGTTCGAACGAACAATTTCAACGAGGTGCAGCTTGGTTTCAGCGAAGAACAGGTTCGAAAAGAGGCGAACCGGTGCTTGGCCTGCGGCATCTGTTCCGAGTGCTACCAATGCGTGGATGC
>JASFGF010000359.1:0-3657 GCA_050123915.1 Desulfobacterales bacterium
TATAGAAAAGTTGGGGTTAAAGCCTGCTATTCTTCATGATCAGGAAAACGCCGGACAAACAATCATCGAAAAATTTGAACGCAATGCGGCAATCTCCGGTTATGCGGTGGTCATTCTAACACCGGATGACACAGGTGCTTTAAAAGAACATCCAGACGATGCAACGCTTCGGGCAGGGCAGAATGTCATATTTGGGCTGGGGTATATCTCTGGTGCATTAGGCAGAGCGAAGGTTTCAGTGCTCGTAAAGGAAGGCCTAGAGATTTTATGTGATGATTTAGGTGTTGAATATACATTGATGGATCCGGAAGGTACCTGGCAGCTTTCACTGGCAAGAGATATGAAATCTGCCGGTCTCTCTTTTGACGCAAATAGAATTTTTTAGGAATTTCTTCGTAGAATACCACATAACGAGTCTCCGGGAACAGGGCGCGTGTATAAGAGGGACCGGGGACAAAAAAATCTGTGTTCATCTGCCTTCATTTGAGGTATATCTTCAGTTTTTTTGCGTCCAACAAACTCGCAATTTTCGTATCCGGAGAAAAACATTGCAAAATACCTGTAAATCTTCAAACGGCCCGTCAATGGAATCACGGCCCGCAGCCTGGGATTTCAAACGTCTGTTTCAACCAAAAACCGTGGCGGTTATCGGGGTTTCCCTAAAACGGGAGCGCCATCCGGCCAACGTTATTTTTAACAAAATCCACCTGCGCTACCCGGTGGATGTCTTTGCGGTCAACCCCGGCGGTGGCGATTTGTTCGGACAGACCGTATACACCGGCATTCAGGAAATTCCGCAGCCCGTGGATCTGGCGATTATCGCCGTGCGGGCTGAATATACCCTTGACACCCTCAAAGAATGTATAGATGCAGGCGCCGGCGGGGCCACGATCATTTCCGGAGGTTTTGCTGAAATCGGACGCCTGGATTTGCAGGAGCAGCTTGTCGATCTGGCCCGGCGGCACCGGTTTCCGTTTATCGGTCCCAATTGTCTGGGCATCTATGTTCCCGGCCACATCGACACCTTTTTCATCCCCAGTGAACGCATGGTCCGGCCCGAGTCCGGTAATGTGGCCCTGGTGAGCCAGAGTGGTGGTGTGCTGGTGGATCAAATGACCAAATTCGCCGAACTAGGGATCGGCTTTTCTTTAGGGGTGAGCATCGGAAACAAGGCCCTTGTTCGGGAACTGGATCTGCTGGAGTATCTGGCCGCAGATCCGGACACCGGTGTAATCGCCTTTTATATCGAAGGGTTTGCCCACGGTGAGGGGCGCGAGTTTGTGCAGGCCGCCCGCCGATGCCCAAAACCGGTGATCGTTTTGAAATCCGGCAAGACCAGCGAAGGCATGAGAGCCGTCTCTTCTCACACCGCCTCCATGGCCGGCGACTACGCGGTCTTTTCAGCAGCAATGGCCCAGCATGGCATCGTCGAAGCGGTCAACGAAATGGAGCTGGTCTCTTTTTGTGAGGCGCTAAGCTGCTATGGGGAACCCATCGACGGTCGTGTGGGTATCATCAGCCCCAGCGGCGGGCACGGGGCCCTGGCAGTGGACCTTTGCAGCCGGCACGGCCTGTCCATTCCGGCCTTCGATCAAGAGCAGCAGCATCGAATTCGTGCCGATCTGTCCCCAAGCGTGCAGCTCATTGCCGCTTTGAGCAATCCCATCGATCTAACCGGCAGCGCCACAGACGTTGACTTTATGGCCGCCGCCGAACACCTGGCCCGGTCTCAGGACCTGGACGCCATTATTCTGCTTCTGCTGCCTTACACGCCGGAAGTCACCTCTGATCTCGGCGCCCGGCTTGGCCGGGTCTGCCAGCGCCATAACAAACCCGTGATCGCCTACGTTCCCCATGTGGAACGCTACCGCATGCTCATCGAGGGATTTGAATTCAACGGAGTTCCGGTGTCCCCGTCAATTAAAGGGGCCGTGTTGATGGTCAAAGCATTAAAAAGGAACAAACCATGCTGAAAACCGAAATCAAGACCGTATTGGACAAAGCCCGCACCCGTGGCTGGGTGAGCGAACCGGACGCCAAACGATTGCTGTCTGCGGCAGGGCTGGAGGTGCCGCGTTTTGTAACGGTCACGGACCCTGGCCAAATCGAACCGGTTGTTGCCGACCTGGGGTTTCCCCTGGCTGCCAAGGTCGTTTCCAGTCGCATTGTCCACAAGTCGGATGTCGGCGGCGTGCGTACAGGCATCAAGAGCATCCAGGAACTCACGGCCGTGTTTGACACCTTCAGCCTGTTGGACGGCTTCGAAGCCATGTTGATAGAACAAATGGTTTCCGGCCTGGAGTTGATTGTCGGTGCTAAAATGGATGATCAATTCGGGCCCGTAGTTCTATTGGGCATGGGCGGGACCGGCGTGGAAATCTACCAGGACGTCAGTTTGCGTTTGGCCCCTCTGGGAATCACTGATGTGGATGCCATGATCAAGGGTCTTAAGGCCGCTCCCTTACTTTCCGGGTACCGGGGTCACCGGGCTGTCAATCGCGATGAGCTGACCCGGACCCTGGTCTGTTTTTCAAAATTCGTCATGGCCGCCGCCGGCATGATCGAATCCATCGATCTCAACCCGGTGATGTGTTCTGAGCAGAAATGCATTGTGGCAGACGCCCGTATTATGCTGCCGCCGGTCGACGGCCCGACAGCAGCCTGAGCGATAACATATTAAGTTTATTTTCTTAGTCAGTGATTAACGAAAATTAAACAGGATGTTGTTTAGCTTTATAAAAATTGA
The DNA here is from genome assembly GCA_050123915.1 of Desulfobacterales bacterium. GTDB lineage: Bacteria > Desulfobacterota > Desulfobacteria > Desulfobacterales > UBA11574 > UBA11574. The sequence continues at coordinate 2,747 of JASFGF010000359.1, forward strand.
TTGAAGGCAACGTTTTCTGAATGCATATCATGCGAAAAGGATTCGGGTGAGAGACATTTCCATCATTGCGGTTGTAGCGATTAACTTCTTTATTTTGGTGAGATATTGTTGGCTGATCTGGAAAGACAGGATCAAACCGGCCATGGCCATGTGGGTTTTCTTCTCTATTGCAGTGGGTGGCAGTTTAGCCACCTATTTGTCTTCAGGAGACTACAGTTTTCTCGACAATATCCAGAACACCACGGACCTTGTCTTTGTTTTAACAGTTACAGTGTTCGTATTCGTATTCGGTGATCGAAGCACTCGATTCAACACATTCGATATCGGCTGCCTAGTCGCCGTTTTAGGTATCGTGGTGCTCTGGCTTATCTTTCAGAATCACTTTGTGTCCAATGTTTCGATTCAGGTGATTCTCGTCATCGCCTATTTTCCGGTGATACGCAGGATTTGGAAGTCCAACAAGAATACGGAATCATTTGTTGTTTGGATCGGCCTTTTTTTGGCGCCCTGCATTTCGCTGCTTTCGAGTAAAGGCGTCTTGGCCACCATTTATTCCTTTAGAGCGATAATTTCGATCTCGGTCTTATTGGCGTTGATGGTCAGAGCCGAGCTAAAGCAAAGAAATGACAAAGAAAGCAAGCCAGCTCTTTTAAGTCATGAATGGCCTGGGATCGGGCCAAGATAACCATATTTAATTATTGGCAAAGATGTTAAAAAATAGGGGGAAATGCGGGACGTACTTAATATTTTAAGTTAATTTTGTTGATCAGTGATTAAAAAAAGCCTGGCATCGTATGGTTGGGTGGAAAGTTTGGGATCGTTTAACAAATCTGATTGTTGCAGGTATTTTCTTTGGATTGCGTATTTTTATGTTCATTATTGAAAAAATTGCGTTTTTATCACACAGGATA